>CATKFT010000212.1 GCA_949747745.1 uncultured Clostridia bacterium | reverse complement strand
TTGCCTTGTCATCCTTACATTCTCATTATCTCCTCTTAACACTTCATTTCTTACAACTTCTGCTTCATCAATATAATTTCTATATGTATTTTCTTTTTTTAAATTCAACACATTTTTTCTATTAATATTATTTATAAAATTGTTTATATTATTCAAATTTGTTTCATTTGTTTGATTTATTATTTCTTTATTTATATTAGTAGTAGTAATATTTGATATTTCTTTTATATTATTGTGTGTTATATTTTTAATTTCTTCTGTAACATTTATTTCTTTATTAATATTTGTACTTTCTTCTGTAGTAGCTTTTACTCCATTTATATTCATTATAGCTTCTTTGGTATCATCATCCACATTTATTTCTATTAATGATTTATTTTTGCAGTATTCTCCTACTGAACTTATTTGTTTTAAATAATACTTTCCATTATCTAAAAATATATTTATTTCTCCTTTTTCATCTGTTACTAAGTTTTCCTTTACTATAGAATTGTTCTCTTTTATTATTGAAAATATGCTTCCTACTATAGGTTCACTTGTTGTACTATCCTTATTTACTATTTTTATTTTTGCATTTCCTTCTACATCTATATTTATATTCTTTTCTATTAATTCTTTTCCATGTTCTGCAAATATAAATTGATCTTTTAGTTCATCTCCTATATTTGCTTTATATAACAATATTCCATCTTTTTCATAAGAAAACTTAATTTCTACTTCTTGTTTCATATTTTTTGGTACTATTAAATAAAATTTATCTCCATTATTAAATTCTCGTTTTTCTATTTTTGTATTTATATCAATTATTTTCACATCATTGCCCTTAACTAATTCAATAAATCCTATCTCTTCATTTGTTGAATTAATACTATATTCTTTATATTTATAGTCTTTGTCTTGTTTAACTTCTTTCCATCCTTTACTATTTTGTTGTATTTCTAACAATTCTTTTGGCTCTTTTGAAGCTGTTTCAATGATCATTTGTGCTACTTCTAAAAGCCTCGCTGTTTTGCCTTCATCTATAACATAATCTTCTACATTTCTCTTTTCATTATATATGTAGATTGCTTCTTGTGTTGCCAAAAATGCTTCTACTGGATTTGCACAACCTATTTGTGACATAGTTTTACATCCATATCCATTTTTTAATATATTCTTTATTTCTTCATTTTTATAAACTTCGACATTTGTACTATTAAATTGTATACTTTCATTATTTTTACTCATTGCATAAACTGGTATTCCAGTATCTGTTTGTCTTGTTACTGTTCTTTTGTCCTCCCCATTATATGAATATTGGACATTTCCACTCCAATTTATAGTAACTGTAATACTTTTTTTAGCTAAACTTGCTCTACTTACATTTGCTATATTTATTATCGTAATGATAATTACTATAACACTAATTATTTTATATATTTTTTTCATAAACTCACCTATTTCTATAGTATTTTACTACATTCCTTTCATTATTAATTTTCATCTAATTTAATATTATCTTATTTTATACATAACTAATTTCAACAGCTTGCACACATCTTCTATGTTTTGGTTCCTCTAATATTCCAGTAATTAGAGTAATCCTATTATCTTTTGTATTACTTAAATATGACCAGTCTGTCTCTTCTATTATCTCATTAGTAATTACTTTATATTCTCTTTTTATATTATTATTTATATATACAATTACATCTCCTTGTGATAATTTTTTTAAATTTTCAAAATAATTTTCTTTATACCCTGCACTTGCTGCAATTAAGCCGATATTTCCGTTTTCTTTTGGTGTTTCGGAAAAATGCCCTACGTAATTGTTTATAACATCTCCTGATGTTCCATCTTTTATAATACTTGATACATTAATTTTAGGTATAACTATTTTCCAATTTTCTTTTGTATTTATAGAACAACTTACCTGTTTTTCATTTTCAAAATTATCTTTTTGACCACTTTTGTTTGATGAAATTTCTAAACTATTATTTTTCAAATTTAGTAACATAATAGTTAAGAAATTAGTTTGTATAAATATAACAACAGCTATAATAAGCATAATTATACTAATACATTTTTTGTTACAACAATTCATGTATTTTACCACTCCTCTTATTATTAAATTCGTTTTTTTTGGATTTTTAATTTAGATCTAAATTTATTAGAATACTTAAAAAATATAATCTAAAGTATTTCTAGAAATTAATATAGTTGCATTATAATATATATTTTTAAATTTGTAAAGAAGATTTTTTCGACAAAAAGTATCAAAATTCGACTTTTGATACTTTTTTATAAATATTTATTTTGGATATTTCACCTATTTCAAACTATTTCTAAATACCTCCTAAAATTCGTCTTTTATTTATTTAATACCTATTTTTTCTTGTTTCCCTCCTACATTTTTTATTTTATATGTTATTTGTGTTCTATTTGTGAACAAATTTTGGAATATTAGTAAATGACTTATAAATTTATTTATAAGCCATTTGCATTATGAATAATTTTTGCCAAATTATTTTATTAACTTTTGTATTTCTTCATATATCTTATCTTCTACATTATTAACAGCAATTTTTTTTGCATTATTCCCCATCGTTTCAATTGTTTTCTCATTTAATACTATCTCTTCTATCTGCTTATTTAAATTTATTTGTTCTAACTCTTTATTTAGTATAATTCTTGCAGCACCAACTTTTGTTAACACTCTTGCATTATATTCTTGATGATTATTACTTACATTTGGTAATGGTACTAATATACTTGGCTTTCCCACTATTGATATTTCAGTTATTGTCATTGCCCCACTTCTTGATATTATTAAATCACAGGCATTTAATACTTCTTCCATGTTATATATATATGGAACTATTTTCACATCTTTCATTTTTTCAATATCTTTTATTTCTCTTTTTACTATATCATATTGAAGTGGTCCTGGTGCCCACATAATTTGATATTTCTTATTTAAATTTTCATTTATTAGCTTTATTATTACATCATTAATTGCTTTTGCTCCTTGTGAGCCTCCAAATATTAACACTACTGGCTTATTTGTTTGTAATCCTAATTTTTGTATTACTTCATCTTTTTGCTTTTTGCTTAAATTTAAATTTTTTACTTTTGTTGGTGTTCCTGTTAGTACAATATTTCTTGCCTTTGGTAACATTTCTTTTGCTTCTTTAAAACTTATAAGTATTGTATCTACTTTTTTAGACAGCATTTTTACTGCTTTTCCAACAAATGCATTACTTTCATGTAATAATGTTGGAACATTGTATTTATTTGCTGCAAGTATAGTTGCACCACAAATATATCCACCTGTTCCAATTATAATATCTGGTTTGAATTCTTTTACTATTTTCTTTGCCTCACTAATTCCTTTTAATGTTTTTATATTTTTCTTTATACTATCTAAACTTATACTTTTTGAAAGCCCATATGCTTCTATTGTTTTTAACTCATACCCTGCTCTTGGAACTAAATCATTTTCAAGCCCTCTAGTGGTTCCTAAAAATATTATATTAGAATTTGGTTTTTCCTTTTTTATTTTATTTGCTATTGCAAGACCTGGATTAATATGTCCGAGCAGTTCCTGCTGCTGCAATTATAACTTTCATATTACCTCCTACTATTTTGTAATTTTAACTTTTTTATTAATTAACACAAGTATTCAAAATTTTAAAATCACTATAATAAACCAAAACAGTAATAAGATATTTTGTTTTATAATAGTTTATATGCAAACAATTATCCATTAAAGCACACTCAGTCACGAAAAAAACGTGACTGTAGATTTTAATAATACCTTATACTTTTTCACAATTTCTGGATATGTTTAGTAAAACTCCGAACAGAGCATAGCACTATTACAAGAGCTGTTCCTCCATAACTAAAAAATGGTAATGGTATACCTGTATTTGGCATAGAAGCTGTTACAACTGCTATATTCATTATTGCTTGTAAACCTATTAGTGCTGTAATCCCTACTGCTACTAAGCTTCCAAACATATCATTAGAACGCATCGCTATTAAAAATCCTCTCCAAATAAAAATTGCAAACATTATTATAACAGCTGTGCACCCAATAAATCCTAATTCTTCCGCAAGTACTGAAAATATAAAATCATTATGTGGTTCTGGTATATATAAAAACTTTTGCTTACTTTCTCCAAGTCCTGCTCCAAATAAACCTCCTGAGCCTATTGCATATAAACTTTGTATAATCTGCCATCCATCACCTTGTATATCACTCCAAGGGTCTAAAAATGTCACAATTCTTGAAATACGAAAAGCTCCTTTTTCTGTAAATTTTGCAAGTGCTAGTAAGGCCCCTCCTGCTCCTACTGCGCCAATACTTCCTATTGTAATAAAATATCTTAATTTTGTTCCTGCCATTATCATCATAATTGAAATAACTGCAACAATTATTATTGTAACACTTAAATGATCTTGAAAGAACACTAATATTATTGCTATTGGTGCTAAATATAGAAATGGTTTAATGAATCCTTCCTTTAAGTTCTTTAAATTATCCTTATTTTTTGTAAGCCAAGAAGCAAAAAATATTATTAAAGCAATTTTTGCAATTTCTGATGGCTGGAATCTAATAAATCCTAAATCTAACCATCTTGTTGCCCCTTTAGTTGATGAACCTATTATTGGTACTGCTGCAAGTACTATTATAGAACCTATATATGCAATACCTGCAAATTTTTCATATACTTTATAATTTATTTTTGATATTATTATCATTGCTACAATTCCCAATACTGCTGATTTTGCTTGTTGAGATACATATGAATAGCTAGAACCACTTTCAGCTAAAGCTTGTGGAGAACTTGCTGATAGTACCATTACAATTCCCATTGCAAGTAGTACTAATACTGTTATAAATAAAATAAAATCAAATGGCTTTTCTTTTATTTGTTCATTTTTCTTTTTTTTCAATTAGTTCTCCCCTTTCTTAAAATTAAAGAATTTTGTATTCTTTATTATTCACGATTATATACTTTCACATCCACTTCCAAATAGTAATATATCTTTTCTCCATTTCAAGTACTCAAACACATAACATGTATTACCTTTCTGACTATACTCTTTTCCTTTCTAAAATAAAATATATACTATTTTCATGCTAGAATAGTTCGAACTTTTATAAAACTATTATTATATAGTAAACAGTCCTATAATGCAAAGTATTAGTGTAATTATACTAAATACTGATACTACTTTATTTTCTCCCCAACCAGATAATTCAAAATGGTGATGTAATGGTGCCATTTTAAATATTCTGTTTCCTGTTCTTTTAAAATATAGTACTTGTAATATTACAGATACTGTTTCTAATACTGGAATTAGTGCTATAATTATTAAAATAAATGGTATTTTTAAGTATAATGCTAATGCAACAATTACACCACCTAGCAATAGTGAACCTGTATCTCCCATAAATACTTTTGCTGGATGCATGTTAAATAGTAAAAATCCAAGACATGCTCCTATTACTATAGTTCCAAATATTACTACCTCTTTTATATCATATATTATACCTATTACTGTTAGGCATGTTATTATTATTGCTGATACTGTTGGACATAATCCATCTACTCCGGTCTGTTAAATTTATAGCATTTGTTGTTCCAAGTATTACAAATATTGCAAATGGTATATATATCCAGATTGGTAAAGTAATATTTATCTTTAGTATTGGTATAAATGTGTCTGTTCCTAAATTTATTATTTTTATTATATAAATTACATATATTACTGCTATTGTAAGTAACCCTATCATTTTGTATGCTGGTTTTAAACCTTTCGTATTATGAAATACTAATTTTTTCATATCGTCTATAAATCCTATTAGCCCAAATCCTACTGTTAATAACGTAAGTGGTATTAGTTTTTTGGCAAGCTCTAATTGATCACTTGCATAACTTAAAAATACAAATACTATTAATATCACAATTGATAATGCTAGAATTACTCCTCCCATTGTTGGTGTACCCTGTTTTGATAAATGCGTTTGTGGTCCATCTTCTCTTTCAATTTGACCTACCTTTAATTTTCTTAAAATTGGTATTGCAATTATTCCTAAAATAACTGTTGCCATAAAGGATAATAATAGTATTTTTATTTGAAAATAATTCAAATTTCTCACCCTTCATTATTTTAGATAAACATATTGTTTATTCTAATTTATTTTTATATTAGCTTTTGTTCTACTTTTATATTTCTATCTATATTTTATTATTAATATATTTTGCAATATATCTATTTATATTTTACTATTAATATTTAAAATACTATGTCTTTGTCTTTTTAAATTCTTTTCCATGAAGAATATATTTTTTCAATATGTCTTTATATTTTTTCAACTTTAATTCTATTCTATAAAATATTTATATTTACATTTATGTTTTAATTCACATTTTAGTTCTATACTATAATCTTTAATCTTCATTTTATAAATTATTTTACTTTTTATCTTGCATTTTTTCAATTATTTCTTTTACAATAACTCTTTCATCAAATGGATACTTTTCGTGGTCTATTTCTTGATATGGCTCATGTCCTTTCCCTGCAAGTACAATTATATCATTTTTTGTTGCCATTTTTATTGCCTCTTTTATTGCTTCTTTCCTATCTACTATACATGTATATTGACCTTTAGTCTTTTTTATTCCTACTTCTATATCATAAACTATTTCCTCTGGTTTTTCTGTTCTCGGATTATCACTTGTAATTATTGTATAATCTGCAACTCTTCCAGATACTTCTCCCATTAATGGACGTTTTATATTATCTCTATCTCCTCCACATCCGAATACTGATATTACTTTTCCTTTTGTATATGATTTTACTGCTTGTAATATGCTTTCTAGGCTTTCTGGTGTATGTGCATAATCTATCATTATTGTCAATTCTTTTTTATTATCTACAAGTTCACTTCTTCCTGGAACTCTTACTTCTTGTAATGCTTCTTTTATTTGTTCAGCATTAGCTCCAAGCTTTGTAGCTACACATATTGCTGCAAGTGAGTTATATACACTAAATCTTCCAGGTATACATGTTTTTACTCTTTCATTTCTATTTTCTATTTTTACTTTAAAATCAACATATGCATTTGTAATTGTTATATCTTTTGCAAGAATATGGCAAAAGTTATCTATTCCATATGTTGTTATCTCTGGTGTTTTTATAAGTTTTGCAAGTTTTGCACCATATATATCATCTGCATTCGTAAAAGCTATTTTACACATATCAAATAATTTCATTTTAGAATTAAAGTAGTCTTCCATATCTGGATGTTCATTTTTACTAATATGTTCTTGTGAAAAGTTTGTAAATACTCCTATATCAAAATCTGAACCTAACACTCTATTTAATTTTAGACTTTGAGAAGATACTTCCATAACAACTATATCCACTTTTTCTTCTACCATTTTAGCAAATATTTTTTGCAATTTTATACTTTCTGGTGTTGTTCTAGCACTATCTTCTATTTTTTTATCTCCTATATATGTTGCAATTGTTCCAATTAAACCTACTTTTTTTCCTTGCTTTTCTAAAATTTTCTTTATCATAAATGTTGTTGTTGTTTTTCCCTTTGTTCCTGTAACTCCTATTAATTTAAACTTTCTTGATGGATTATCGTAAAAATTACAAGCACAAACTGCAAGAGCAATTCTTGTATCTGGTACTACAATTAAAGTAGTGTTTTCTGGTATATTAAGTTTCTTTATTTCTACATTTTTGTCTACCATTATAACTTTTGCTCCATTTTTAATTGCATCGTCTATATATTTTGCTCCATCTGTTTCATAGCCATTAATTGCTACAAACATACCATTTTCTTTTATATTTCTTGAATCAGAATCTACATTTGTAATATCTAAATCTATATCTCCTTTTCCCTTTATTCCGTCTATTCCCACTAAAATTTCTTTTAAATTCATTATCATGCCCTCCACTTATAATTTTTCGTTTTTATTATATAACTAAATTTAAAATTTGTATAGGTTTTGTAATGTTTTTTTATTATTTTATTACAGTTTAATAAAAATATAACATATATATATGAATTAGTTTTAAGCCTCATAGTCAGCTTTACTGCCATTTCTATTGTTTTAAGTAGACTGTGCCAAGAAAATTTCCATAAGATTGACATTAATTTACATTTTATGTTATAATTATGCCTATATTAATTTAGAAAGGAGAAGTTTTAAGTAAAAATACTTAATTTTTATATTTTAAAGTTGCAAATTTTACATGTTTTAAGTATTTAAACACTATTTTTAAGCTTTCAATTTATATATTAGTTTGTTTAATTATTTTTTAATAGCAAATTATGCTTTTATCTAAATGTTAAATTAAATTACTTTTTAATAGCAAACTATGCTTTTATCTAAATATTAAATTACTTTTTTTAACAGCAAATTATGCTTTTATTATAAATTAAAATTCTAATTACATCTAAAGATTTTGAGAGGAGAACTTAAAAATGAAACGTTTAAAAATGAATTCTTTGAATTTATTTTATCTTCTGTATTTCACAGTCGTAATCACAGTTGTTACCATTTATTTAATTCATGTATTAAAATCTAGTAAAAGTACTGAAACTTTAGAATATTCAGTAACTACAGCTAATTATGCTCGTGCGTTTTCCAATGCTTCAGAGGCAAATAGTAAAGAAAACATAGCTTCTTCTGATGCTGATTTTATAATTAGCTCTAACAAAATCGTAATTCCATCCAAAGAGAGTATGCTTGAATTAAAAGAAGACTATAATGAAATCTCTTCTTGCTTTTCAGAAATAGAAACTCTAAGAGAAGAAATTTCAGTTCTTTATGAAAATGTTGTAAATGCACCAGTATGTAGCATAGCAAATCGAAATTTTAATTTGCTTGAAGAAACTTATGATACATACAAGCAAAAAATTTCAGAAATTCAACAATATATTTCCTTATATGAAGAAAAATACCAAGGTTATTTAGGTAAAATATTAGAAATTCCAAAATTTCTTTCTATATATCAGGAAAAATATGATGAATTTAATAAATTATTTTTAGCAGATTTTGAAACAGTATCCTCTAAAAAGTTAACTTATAGTGAGGATGAAGAGATGTTTTACAATTACTATATTGACGCAAAACGGATTGCAGATGAACTTTTTGAAGAATACTACGATTTAATGTGTCATATTGTATTTGCAGAATCAGGAAACTGTTCCGCAATGGAACAATACTTCGTAGCAAATTCAATAGAAAATCGTATTAAGCATCCAAATTTTCCAAACACTCTATATGATGTAGTTTATGCTTCTGGGCAGTACGAGCCTGTTATAAATGGAACCATTAATCTGACACCATCTGATGAAACAAGAAAAAATGTTGAATATTATTTACGCGGAAATGTTGAAACAGGTATGCCAGATAATGTAGTTTATCAAGCTCTTTTTAAACAAGGAAAAGTTTGGAATTCAGATGTCAAAACTAAAAATATTTTTTGTTATTATTAAGTACTTTTTGCAAAATAAACACTTCTAAAAAATAACAGTGTAATCTAATTGATTGCACTGCTTTATTTTTATAAAAAATATATTTTTTAAATTATAAAAACTAAATCTATTCTTATAGAAACCTAATATATTTTAAGTTAAATATATTAGGTTTCTATAAGCTTCAATATTAAAGTCATTTTTAATAGCAAAAAGCCTCAAGCAACCACTTAGAGGCTTTTTGTTTAGAGATAACTTAAATAAAAAATTTCAAACAATATTTTAGTACTTTTTTATGCTGTTTTCACACTTTCGTTTCCGCCCAAAACTTCAAGCTTTGTTTCCTCTTTTCCATTTTCGTCTCCGCTTTCAGTTACTTTTTGGTTTTCAGTTTGCTCAATATCATTAGGGCTCTTTTTTCCGAAAACTTTACATACAGATACAATAGTTTTCAGGCTGATTATTCCAACTAACCCAATAAAGATCCATGTTCCTATACCTAAAACACATGTCCAGAAAAGTACTGTTCCTCTGTAGGCATCAACATACTCACCTCTTGAATTAAAATTCTTTACAGTTTCGAGTATGTTATATGAATCATCTAATTCCACAGTAAATTCGGCAACAAAGTATCCATCCTTCTTAGTACATTTCAGACTTGAAACGCCACCGGCTTCATATTCTCTTGTAAAGTTATCAACAAGTTCTTTTAACTTTACTTCGTCAATTCCCGCAGCTTCAAACTCCCCATCTTCTGAATGTACCTGGTATATACTTTGTTCGATTGCATATGAAAGCTCTTCATATGTAGCTTCATTGTAGCTAAATGCCCCTTCTCCGATTTTTTCGGTTACCAGCAAATTTGCTACAATTATGAACAAGCCCACCATAGGCATATACCAAAACCATACTGATTTTGCTGCCTTTTTCTTGGTAGCCTGGTCTTCTTTGTACCAGTCTAAGAATGTCTTTTTTGTCCGGTCATCATGTTTCTTGTTTGTTTTTTTCATTTTTCTCTCCTTTTTAATTTTCTGCTACTTAGCAGATATTATTAGTTACAGTTATGGTCTTTCCCATAAACTTTTTATATTATAGCATATTACTATACAAATTGCAAACTTTATGTAAATTTTCCTAGAATTAAAATTTTTTCTAAAAACCTTGATTTTTTTGCCTATTTATGGTAAACTAGAAATAGATTTGTTTATAAAAAATAAGAGAGGTGAAAAATCTAAGGTAAAACTTAGAAAAATATGAATCAAGTTAGAAAATCAAAAATGAGAAATTTTATAGAAAGTTTAATTAATATTGGAAAAGCACTTAGTGTAAATGACCAAATAGCTAATGACATAATAGAAAGCAAAGAACTAGATGAAATCAGAACATTTGAAAATAAAAATAAAATTGCTAAACTAGAAAATGAAGTTTCAAAAGTATATATATCATTAGATGATAGCGAAAAAATAGCACCAAAAGCTACAGTTTCAGAAAAACTTGCAAAAGAAAGATTAGAACAACTAAGAACTGAAAAAACAGTAGAAAAAGAAGAAAAGCAAAGTCAAATTGGAGACTAACTATAAAACAAAGAAAATAATTTTAAAATTATTTTCTTTGTTTTATCTTGACAAAAATAGGATATACTATTATAATAATATTCGTTACTAAAAGCATATGGCGACGTAGCTCAGTTGGCTAGAGCATCCGGTTCATACCCGGCAGGTCGTAGGTTCAAGTCCCACCGTCGCTACCAAACATTTAGAGTCAAGCG
>CATKFT010000211.1 GCA_949747745.1 uncultured Clostridia bacterium | reverse complement strand
TAATATTAAAACTTTTTATAATTATCTTTCTAAATATTCCTCTTCTTTCTCTTTATCTTCTATATTCTTTAGCATTGGTTTATATGCTTTTATTTTTTCTATATCTTCTCTATTTTGTGAATATAACCTTAAATCCCAAGATGGTAAGTTTTCTTTATCTAATTCTTCTTTGTTGTATTTTTGTTCACTTAAAACATTTTCTTCTTTGTTTAAATTTTGTTCATTTTCATTTGCCATATCCATTTGTTTTTCATTTGTCTTTTCTTTTTTTCTTTTAAAAATTTTATCACTTAAATTATCTATCTTTTCATAAAGAGGTTTACAGTCCACTGTTCCTATTGTAAGCATCCCCACTATTGGACCTGCCATATCTGCAATATATTGTGGTAATTGAAAAATATTAGTTTGAGCATATTGCCAACTTTCCCATGATGTACAAAATGCCATATATCCTACACTTCCTAATACCATACTTGTCTTTAATAGTATATCTTTTACTTTTGAATTTACCTGATATTTATCATTTTGTTGTTGTTCTTCTTCTCTTTCTAAACTTTTTTCATTATTCCTAATTTTATTTAATTTCTTATTCTTTCTTTTTTCATATCCATCTAATAAATTTGATGCAAAAAACGATGTAAATCCAGGAACAGCTACTGCTCCACAAAAATGTGCCATTGCTCTTAACTCTGGAACCCATGAAACAGATTGTGTATACATACCAAGTAAAATTGTTGTTAATATTGTTCCTCCTAATGCTAAATATTTTTTACTATCTTTATTCATGTTTTCCTCCTTTATTTTCATTTGTTCTATATTAATATTATACTATTTATACTACATTAAATCAATATTTATGTTTAAAATTGACCCTTATACTTTATGTAATACCTTTGTAGATTTATTACAATTTTGTGATGTTTTATTAAACAGTCCTTATATACTCTTTATTCTCCAAGTTTCATAGATAATAATTTAGAAATTCCATTTTCCTGCATTGTAATTCCATATACTGTATCTGCTGCTTCCATTGTTCCTTTTCTATGTGTTATTACTAAAAATTGTGTATCTTTAGAAAATCTTTTTAAATAATCTGCAAACCTATATACATTTACATCATCTAATGCTGCTTCTATTTCATCTAATACGCAAAATGGTGCTGGGTTTATTTTTAGTATTGCAAATAATAATGCTATTGCTGTAAATGCCTTTTCTCCACCTGAAAGCAATGTCATATTTTGAAGTTTCTTTCCTGGTGGTTGTACTCCGTATCTCAATTCCACACTCTAATATATTGTTTGTATCTGTTAATATTAATTCTGCTTTTCCTCCACCAAACAATTCTCTAAATACTTCATCAAAGTTTTTGTTTATTACCTCAAATTGTTTTTCAAATTGCTCTTTCATTATGCTTGTCATATCAGTTATTACTTTTTTTAATTTTGCTACTCCATTTTCTAAATCTAATCTTTGCTCACACATGAAATCATATCTTTTACTTGTTTGTTTATATTCTTCTATTGAATCTATATTTACGCTTCCTAAATTCTTTATATCTGTACGTAAGTTGTTTACTCTTTTTGTGGTTTCTTGTACATTTATAGGTTTTTCAAAATTTAGTGCATTATTTGGTGTTATTTCATACTCTTCCCACATTTTGTTTATAGTTTCTTCAATGTCTTGTTCTACTTTTGTCTTCTTTACATCTATTTTTACAATTTGTGCCTTTAAATCTTCTATTATATTAAATTCTGTTAATATTTCTTCTTCTACTTTAGTTTGCTTTTCACTCTTTTTTGTTCTTTCTTCTTTTAATTCTTCTGTATTTTTATTGCTATTTGTTACATCTTCTTTTATTTTTTCTATTTCTATTTCATATTCTTTAATAGATTTTTCTAAGTCTACAGTATCTTTTTCTAATTTAGTACATTGCTCTTTTTTGTTTTTCACACCAATATTGCAATTATCTATATCTATATCTATTCTTTGTACCATTTCATCTATTGAATTTTCACTTTCATCAAATGATGATACTGATATTTTTAGATTTGTAACATCAAAATTTAAATTATCTATGTATTTTTGATTATCTTTATTAAGACTTACATATTTTTCGATTTCTTCATTTAGTTTATTTGTCTCTTCTACTAATAATTCTATATTTTTTCCGTATTTCTTCTTTTTTTAATATCATTTCTTCTTTAGTCTTTGCAATCTCAGTTTGTTCCTTTCTTAATCTTTCTAAACGAGTTTGAAGTTTTTCTATATTTTCTTCTACTGCAATCAACTTTTGTTTATCTGTTGCATATACTATATCTATTTCTTGCAAACTTTTTTCTAAAGCCTCTATTTCTTCAAAAACATCTTCTATACTTTTTTCATATTCTTCTTTTTCTTTTTTCTCTTTTTCTATTCTTTGTGAAATAACTTTTATTTCTTTTTGTAAATCTTCTATCTGACCCTGTCTTCCCAATATATTTGCTGTTTTTCCCAAGATAGAACCTCCTGTTATTGAACCTTGTGGGTTTAATATATCTCCTTTTAATGTTACTATTTTAAATGAATGATTATTTTGTTTTGAAAGAACTATTGCTGTATCCATATCTTCTACAATAACTGTTCTACCAAGTAAATTTAAAATTATTTCTTCATATTTTTTGTCTACTTTTATTAGGTCAGCTGCAATACTTACTTCTCCTTTTACATCTTTTGTATTTATTTTTTCTATTTTTTTACCCCTTATAGATGTAATTGGTAAAAATGTTGCTCTACCCAAATTATTTTTTCTTAAGTGTTCTACTAATTTTTTTGCAGTTTCTTCTGTATCTGTCACTATATTTTGAAGACTTGCTCCAAGTGCCATTTCTATTGCTGTTTCGTATTTTTTATCTACTTTTATAAGGTTACTTAGTACACCTTCCATACCACTTGCAAGCTTTTTATCTTTTTCGCAATCTAATAATAATGATTTTATACTTCTAATATATCCTTCTTTTTCTTTTTCAGTTTCCTGCAAAAATTTTAACTTTGATGATTTTATACGCCAATCGTCTTCATATTTATTTATATTTATTGTATATTCCTTTATTTTTTTATCAGCTGTTTCTTTTTTCTTATTTGTTTCTTCTAATGACTTTTTTATATCATTTCTTTTTTTCTCAATGTCTGCAAATGTTTTTGCAATATCTTCTTTTGTCATACGCGAACTATCAAGCTCTCGTATTGTAGTTTGTATTTCTCCTTTTAAAGTCTCTTCTCTTTTTTCATAATTTTCAAGATTTACTTCTATTGTATTAATCTCAGAATTTTTTTCATACTTGTTATCCACATTTTGTTCTACTTTTTGTTTTTTATCCTCTATTTCTTTCTCTTTTGTGGATAACTTCTTTGTTAAATTTTCTAATTCTTGTTCTTTTTGTTTCAATTCTTGCTCAAATTTCTCTTTATTTCCTAAAAGATTTGTCTTTTTTTCTATTTTAGTATTTTTCTCTTCTTCTAGTTCTTTAATTCTTACTAAGCTTTCTTCTATCTCTTTTTTATATCTTCCCAAATTTTCTTTATTATTCGAAATTCTTTCATTTGCAACATTAATGTTAGAATTCAATTTTTCTATTTGCTTACTACTTTCAAAACCTACATTTTGCATAGCCTCAATTTTTTCTGTTATTTCATTTATTTCTAATTTTAGCTTTTCCTTTAATTCATTTAACTCACTCATTTTCTTATCTTCATCATGGTTTTGAGATATTAATACTTCTTCATCTATCTTAATCTGACTTAATTTTTCTTTATATGTATCTATGTTATATAAAAATAAACCAATTTCAATACCTTTTAATTCTTCACGTAAATCCAAAAATTTTCTTGCTTTTTCAGATTGATTTTTAAGAGGTTCTATTGTCCCCTCTATTTCTGCTAAAATATCATTAATTCTAAGTAAATTAAGTTTTGTACTTTCTAATTTTTTCTCAGATTCTAGTTTTCTTACCCTATATTTTACAATACCTGCTGCTTCTTCAAAAATATGACGTCTATCTTCTGACTTATTACTTAAAATTTCATCTATTTTTCCTTGTCCTATTATACTATAACCATCTTTTCCAATACCTGTATCCATAAATAATTCTAAAACATCTTTTAATCTACATGGTGTTTTATTTATAAAATACCCAGATTCACCTGTTCTATATATCTTTCTTGTAACAGTTACTTCATTATATTCTATTGGAAGTTTTCCATCTGTATTATCAAACACAATAGATGCTTCAGCAAATCCTAATGATTTTCTATTTTGCGTTCCTGCAAAAATAATATCATCAGACTTTGCTCCTCTTAAAGATTTCATACTTTGTTCACCAAGTACCCATCTTATGGCATCAGAAATATTACTCTTACCTGAACCATTTGGTCCTATAACAGAAGTTATTCCTTCCATGAATTCTAATACAGTTTTATCTGCAAAGGATTTAAATCCTTGCAATTCTAGTCTTTTTAAGTACATTTACTACCACCTTTTTGCTTTATTATTTTCTATTTTTTAATAATATTTACATATATAAAGTTACACGAAAACTTATATTATCATAAGCATCTGTTTCATTAAGGTTATTTCTAAAACCTGCTGAATAATTTTTTACACTTAAACTACAGCTACCTCCTCTTTCAGTACAATTATAATCTCCGCCATTTAAATGTTTCTGTTGTCCATTCTTCTATATTTCCTCCCATATCATATATATTATTTACTGGAGTGGTTTGTCCTGTTGGTACTTGTAATCCAATATCTATTTCCTTTCTTCTTGTTGTACCGCTTAAATCTTCATATAAAAATGATATATCTGAATAATTTCCTTGTACACTATTTGTTGCATACCCTAAATTATCAGAATTAGACTCTATAAATTTTAATGCAGTATCCCACGCATAGCTACTACACAATTTACTTTTAACATTATTATTCTCTATATTGTATAAATTGCTTGCTTCTAATAGTGCTCTGTCCTTTGTTATATAATTCCAAGATTGTTTTCCCTTTTGTATTACTAATTTTCCATCAGTATATCCTGTCCACTCTTTTGTTCCATCTCTTGTTGTGGAAGTTAATTTTCCGCCCTCTATTCCAGCTTCATATCTTCCTATATAATATCCTCCGTATTTTTCTATACTACTTTTTTCATCTTCTGGTAATGTTTCTGAATAACTATTATTATCATATGAACCAAAAACATATCTATCATATTTTATACTATTACCACTACCATCTATTGTACATGGTATCCAAACAAATTCATTTCCATATGTTTTTGATGGTTCTCCGTTTTCATCTGTTGTAATATCTTTTATTACAAATCCTGTATTTTGTGTTCCTTGTCCATCTGATTCTGAAATTGGAGAAAAACCTACTGGAACTGGTATAGTATTTTCTTTTCCATCTGAGTAACTATTTATTTTGGTTTCATCCCAGTCTTTATCTTGTGGTTTTTTTACTTGTGTTCCATTTTCTATATCTGGTCCATTTTCAGGTAAATTATAGGTATTACTATGAGACTCTAAAGTAGCATAAACATCATCAATATTATTTGTTCCCTCTTCATATATTTCCTTTATTCTAGCAGTTTCTGCAATTTGACTACTTTCAGAATTTGCACTCATTATATATAATCCAACCATATACATTAAAAAAAATAGCATTGCTATTAACACAAATAACGTTACAGAGCCTCTTTCATTTCTTAATATCTTCATTTGTTATCCTCCAAAATATTATTTTATTTCAACAAATTTTATTTGTAATAAGTATTCTTTAATAAATCTGCTTTTATTATATATTATGTGCATTTTTTATTCAAGATATTATTTTAAATTTTCTTTTATCCATTTAACTCTTTCTTCATGTAATTTTTCTTTAAACTTTATTCCCTCTTGTATTTTATATTTCTTTTTTATATATTCTCCATTTATTTCCTCCATACATCTTTTTCCTATTTTTTCAAACTCTATATCTTGCAAATTCGTATTATTACTTCTACTTTTATCTGCTAATACTACAATTTGCAAGCCGTGTAAACCAAGTTTTGATTTTGCCACTCTTTCTATAAAACTTACTTTTTTTGCAGATGTCATTTTATAAAAAATTCCACCCCTCATATGTTCCATACTTGCTACTTTTCCATATGATATCCATTTTCTTGGTGCTCCAATTCTTACTCCAAATTTTTGTACCACTTCTACTCCTTTTTCATCATGTCCATAATGATGTGGATACATTTTCTTAGGCGTTATGCCCTTTCCTATATCATGTACTAGTACTGCAAAACGTATAGCTGTATCTTTTGTTAATTTTGATGCATTATCTAATGCTAACATTGTATGATTATATACATCTCCTTCTGGATGGTACTTTACTAGTTGTTCTACACCTATTAAATCATATATTTCTTTAAAGTATACATCTAATACATTAGCTTGTCTTAATACATTAAAAAATATTGATGGCTCATCTTCTTTTAATGCTTTTTCTAATTCACAAAATACTCTTTCTTTTGATAGTGTTAAAAGTTCTTCCTTTAATGAATTCATTAAAGCTAATGTTTCTTTTTCTACCATGAAACCTGTTTTTGCTGCAATTCGTGCTACTCTATAAACACGTAATGGGTCTTCTAAAAATGCATTTGTTGTTTTCCTTATTATTCCATTTTTTATATCATCTATACCATTAAATGGGTCTATTATTCTTCCTGTTAATACTTCCTTTGCTATTGCATTTATTGTTATATCTCTTCTTGCTAAATCCTCTTCAATTGTAATGTCTTTTGTTACATCAGTTTGAAACCCTTTATGTCCAAAACTTGTTTTTCTTTCACGCCTTGCAAGCGCAAATTCTGTTCTTTCCATATCAAAAACTTCGAATGCTTTTCCTCTTATTTTTGCCTCTGGAAACAACTCTTGAAATTTCTCTGATACAATTCCACAAACAGCATAATCCCTATCATATATCTCTTTTCCAATAATTTCATCTCTTATAGCTCCACCAACTAAATATAATATCCCACCAGCTTCTTGTATTCTCTTTGCTATTTTTAAAATATCCATCAAAACTCTCCTTAAATTCATACATATTTTATACTATAATTTAAAAATTATCAATTTTTTATAAATATTTTTGCCTTGACATATCTATTATTTAAGAATATACTTTAGGTAGATTTTCATATATTTATATGAATAAATAGAAAAGGAGGATTTCTATATGGATAACTTAATAGAAATTAGATGGCATGGTAGAGGCGGACAAGGTGCAAAAACAGCATCATTACTTCTTGCTGATGCAGCATTTAATACTGGCAAATATATTCAAGGTTTTCCAGAATATGGACCTGAAAGAATGGGCGCTCCAATTACTGCTTATAATCGAATTAGCAATACACCTATTACTATTCATAGTAATATTTATGAACCTGATTATGTTGTAGTTGTTGACGATACTTTACTTGAATCTGTACCAGTTACTGCTGGTCTTAAACAAACTGGAGCCATTGTTATTAATACCACAAAAGATGTAGATTATTTAAAAAGCGTTTTAAATGGATACAATGGTTCAATTTATAAAATTGATGCAAGAAAAATTTCAGAACAAACTTTAGGAAAATATTTTCCTAATACACCAATGCTTGCAGCAATTGTTAAAGTTAGTGGTATTATGACAGATAAAGAATTTCTTGATGATATGCAAGGTTCTTTTAAACATAAATTTGCAAAAAAACCTGAAGTTATTGATGGAAACATGAAAGCTTTAGAAATGGCTTTAAATCAGGTTGAAAAAGTAAAATAAAAATATGCCTTTGATGTTTTGCATATCTTTTAATTTTAAAATCCATTAAACTATCAAAAAATAGACTTTTAGAAAGGAGTAAATTATGACAAGTGATAAATTAAATAAAGACACACCTTGGCAAGAACTAACCGTAGGTGGAAATATATATGATGCTGGAAATGCTAGAGAATTTAAAACAGGTGACTGGAGAAGTATAAAACCCGTATTTTTAAGCGACAAATGTAAACAATGTGGACTATGTTTTCCTGTATGCCCTGATAATGCAATTCCAGTAAATAAAGACCAAAAAAGAGAAGACTTTAATTATGACTATTGCAAAGGATGTGGAGTATGTTCAAAAACATGCCCATTTGGAGCAATTGAAATGAAATAAAAAGTAAAGGAGAATTAGTATGAGTATTAGAGAACGTTTAAGTGGTAATGAGGCAGCTGCCATTGCTATGAAACAAATAAATCCAGATGTAGTAGCAGCATTTCCCATAACCCCATCAACAGAAATACCACAATATTTTTCAACATTTGTTAATAATGGCACAGTAGATACAGAATTCGTAGCAGTAGAAAGTGAACACAGTGCAATGAGCGCTTGTGTTGGTGCTGAGGCAGCACGGAGGAAGAGCAATGACTGCAACATCTGCAAATGGTTTATCTTTCATGTGGGAAATGATTTATATAGCATCTAGTATGCGTCTTCCTATTGTAATGAGCCTTGTAAACCGTGCAGTATCTGGTCCTTTAAATATACATAATGACCACTCAGATGCAATGGGAGTTCGTGATGCTCGGTTGGATTATGCTATTTTCAGAAAATAACCAAGAAGCATATGATAATTTAATAATGGCACACAAAATTGCAGAGCATGAGGATGTTTTATTACCTTTAATGGTATGTCAAGATGGATTTATTACTTCTCATTCTATTGAAAATATAGAATTAATAGAAGATGATTTAGTAAAAAAGTTTGTTGGTAAATATACTCCAAAACATTTTTTGTTAAATGAAAAAGAACCTATAAGTATGGGACCTTTAGACTTACAAAGCTATCTTTTCGAACACAAAAAGCAACAAGCTCAAGCTATGATAAATGCAAAAAAAGTTATACTAGATATTGCAAAAGATTTTGAAAAAATTACAGGAAGAAGTTATTCTTTCTTTGAAGAATATAAGTTAGAAGATGCTGAAATTGCAATTGTATGTATGAACTCTACAGCTGGAACTACCAAATTTGTTGTAGATAAATTACGTAATAATGGTATTAAAGCAGGTCTTTTGAAACTTCGTGTATATAGACCTTTCCCAGCAGAAGAAATAGCAAAAGCTCTATCACATGTAAAGGCTGTTGCTGTTTTAGATAAGTCTGATTCTTTAAATGCTTGTGGTGGTGCATTATATACAGATGTTACATCAGGTATGCAAATTAACAAAGTAAATGTTCCTACTATAAATTATATTTATGGTATTGGTGGTAGAGATACAAAAGCAAATGATATTGAAACAGTATTTACAGATTTACAAGAAATACTAAATTCTGGAGATATCGGTAATCCATATAGATATTTAGGATTAAGAGGTTAAAGAAAGGAGTGAATTTTATGGCATACAATTTAAAAGAAGTGGTAGCAAATAAACCATCAAGGTTTACTGAAGGGCATAGAATGTGTGCTGGTTGTGGTGCTCCACCAGTAGCTAGAATGATTATGAGAGCTTTAAAAGAAGGAGACCATGCAGTAGTAGCGGGTGCTACTGGATGTATGGAAGTTTCTACTTTTATTTACCCATATACTGCTTGGACAGATTCTTTTGTCCATACAGCATTTGAAAATGCTGCATCAACTTTATCTGGTGTAGAAGCATGTTATAAATCTATGAAAAAGCAAGGAAAATTGCCTAAAGATGTAGATACTAAGTTTATTGCCTTTGGTGGTGATGGTGGTACTTATGATATAGGTATTCAAGCTCTTTCTGGTAGTATGGAAAGAGGGCATGATATGGTATATGTTTGTTATGATAATGGAGCTTATATGAATACAGGTATACAACGTTCAAGTGCAACACCTAAATTCGCAGATACTACTACTACTCCTGCTGGAACTGTAGTTCCTGGAAAAATGCAATCTAGAAAAGACCTTGCAAAAATAATGGTTGCACATCATTTGCCATATGTTGGTCAAAGTATTGCAATAAATAATTTTAAGGACTTATATGAAAAAGCTGAAAAAGCAATATATACTGAAGGACCTTGTTTCTTAAATGTACTTGCACCATGCCCAAGAGGTTGGGGATACCCTACTGATATGTTAATGCAAATTAATAAACTAGCAGTTGAAACTTGCTATTGGCCTTTATATGAGGTTATAGATGGTAAATATGTTGTTAATTATAAACCTAAAAATAAACTTCCTATTGAAGAGTTTTTAAAACCTCAAAAAAGATTTAAGCATATGTTTAAACCTGGCAATGAGTGGATGATACAAGAATTCCAAAAAGAAGTAGATGAAAGATGGCAAGAACTTTTGGACTTAGAAGAAATGACAAATAAAGAATAAATTAATTTAAAGGTGGAAACAATTGTCCACCTTTTATTTTTTATTAAACGTGAGTATTTTTCTGTATTGACAAAAAGTCATATATAGTTTATACTATTAAATACCTTTCTCCAAAAGGTAGAAAGGATACGTTATTTTTACTTGACTTGCTTTGCAATTGCTATAATTATAATAGCATATATTTTATTATATGTCAAATATGATTTTTTTATTCTTTATACTATAAATTGTAATATTGTTACTATTATTACTCCTGGCACACCAAGTATTCCTACTATTAGTGCTGTTATCCAATTTAGGTCTATTATAAAACCAAAATTTGCTCCTACTAGGTTTACTATAAATATTATTAACCCTCCTACTAAACCATTAATTACTAATTTTATAATTAGTTTCATTGGTAATGCTAATAGTTTTAATACTATAAATAGTCCTCCTATTCCAATTAGAATTGGTAAAATCATTGTGTAATCCATGTTTTTTCCTCCTTTAGTTTTTATATTTGCAATCCGCTTCCATGTAGTAATAAATTTTTTCTTCCATTTCACCTCCTCCAAGCTCACGGGTATTCCCCCGCCTCAATGGGCTGTCGTCGGTTCCATTACAGAATAAATTTATTACTACATTCACGCTACTTCGTACCTTGTTTTATTTACTTAATCATTGCTACACATATGCTTTCTTGTCATTTCTAGTAAATTTAGTTCTGTAAAACCTACTACTTGTGTTTTTGAGCGATCTTTTTTTAAGCTCTCTTTTAGTACTTCTATAATTTTTTCTTTATGTTCTTGTTCTTTCATATCTATATAATCTATTATTATAATTCCTCCTATATCCCTTAATCGCAATTGTTTTGCTATTTCTGTGCTTGCTTCTTTATTTACTGTATATACTGTTTGCTCTAAATTCTTTGTACCTATGTATTTTCCTGAGTTTACATCTATTGCAGTTAACGCTTCTGTTTTATCTATTGTTATAAATCCTCCACATTTTAGCCATATCTTTCTATTATTTAATTTTTCTAATTGTGTAGATAAATCATACATATCTAAAATATTTTCTTCTTTTAACACTAATTCTATTTTAGAATTACTTATATCTTGCAATATCTTTTTTATATCTTCATACTGCTTTTTGTTATTTACTGTTATTTTTCCTACATTCTGGTCTATTAAATCTATTAATATTCTTTTAACTATTCCAGAATTTTTATATAATAAATCTGTCTGATTATTTTGTACTTTTTCTGATGACTCTTTTATTGTATTCCATTCTTTTTCTAATTTTTTTATATCCTGTATAATCTCATTTTCATTTTTTCCAACACTTGATGTTCTTACTATTATTCCTGCATTTTTAGGCGCACTTTTTTTAACTATTTCCATTAGTCTTTGTCTTTCTTTTTCATTTTCTATTTTTTGAGATATAGTTATAAAATTAGTTTCTGGCATATATACTACAAATCTTCCTGGCAAGTTTATATGGGTTGATACTCTTGCTCCTTTTTTATTTGTACTATCTCTTTTTACTTGTACTAGAACTTTCATCCCTGGTTTTGCAATATCTTTTATATTGCTATTATTAACTATTTCTTCTGGGTTTTCAGTTTTTGTATCTAATTTTGGTAATAAATCTTTTAAATGAATAAAAGTATTTTTTTCTTCTCCAATATCTACAAATGCTGCTTGCATTCCTTGTAAAACATTTTGAATTCTCCCTACATATATATTCCCTTCTAACCTTTTTATTTCACTATTTTCTAAATACTTTTCAATTAGATTTCCATTTTCTACTAACATTATTGTTTTATTTTTTTGTTTATCTATATTTATTATTATTTCTTTCATGTAATGTTCCTTTCTGATTTCTTTTTATTGTTATTTCTTTTTAGTGATTTCTTCCATAAGTAGCAATTAAAATTACCCATACTACATTTTTAATTATATTTATTCATTGCTTTATCTGTACCATTTTTTATTATTTCCACTACTGCTTCACTTGCTGTATTTATCCCATTTTGTAATATTTCATATTCATCATCTGGAATATGTCCTAATACATAATTTATTATATCATTTTTATAAGGAGGTGTTCCTATCCCTATTCTAATTCTTGTAAAATCTGTCGTTCCAAGTTCTGACACTACCGATTTCATCCCATTATGGCTACCTGCTCCACCTTTTTTTCTTATTTTAGCTACACCAATTTCTATATCCATGTCATCATATATTACAATTAATTCTTCTTTTTCTATTTTATAGAAATTAACAAACTCACGTATTGCTGTTCCTGATAAGTTCATATATGTTTGTGGTTTTACTAAAATTGCTTTTTTATCTCCTATATTTCCGAATACCATAGATAGAATTGAATTTTGTTTTATTCATTTTTATTTCTAAATTATCTGATATTTTATTAATTGCACAAAATCCCATATTATGCCTTGTTCTTGCATATTCATTCTCAGGATTTCCAAGCCCTACTATTAAATACATCTTCTACCTCTTTGTTTATTATAATTGTAAATTTTTATTTATTCTAACTTAAATCATATTATTTCTTATTTATTTTACATTGTTTTTCATAAAATTACAAGTAATATACAAGTAATATATTTGTAATTCTACCATTTTCTAATTCCTTCTATATGTAGAAATCGAATTTTTACATAATTGTAACTAGACACTTTTCTTCCATATGAATCAAAAGTATGTGTTGCTACAAATATTTTATCTAAACTATTTCCTAATTTTTCTACAATTATTAAACTATGCCCAAAACTTTCTTCATTAAATGATAATTGTATAATATCTCCTAATTCTAAGTCTTCTATTTTTACCAAACTTGCAAAAGGGCCAACTGACTTATTGTTTAATAAAAATTTGCTTAAAAATTCTACCCCTGTCCAAGCTGGACTTTTATCATTTGCGTTATTGTAATACCATCCATTTTGGTTATAATTCATTACTTTTGAACCATAAAATAAACACTGTGATACAAAATTTGTACAATCGCCTCCAATTACATCATAATTATAATATTCTGGATTTCTTTGGTATGCCCATTTTTTTGCATATTCTTTTGCTAAGGTTCTATCATATTGTAAAATTTTCATAGATATTTTCATCCCTTTCTATATATCATAATATATTACAGGGTAATTTCATCAAATATTACAGTTTTGTAATATTTGATGAATCACCCTGAGATTAGTATGAATACTCCTTGTGTATTTTGCCTATGTTATGCTATAATTAATATAATTTTTATTACTATATATTTTTTTAAT
>CATKFT010000210.1 GCA_949747745.1 uncultured Clostridia bacterium | reverse complement strand
TCATTTGATAATTTTCATAATTACTTTTTAATTCACTTCGTTCCACTTACAATCCTCCTAACTATAACATTATAGCATTTTTTTTTTAAATTTCCTATATATTCAAGAAAAAAACAAGGTTTCCCTTGTTATATAACTACATTTGATACTTGCTTTTGATTGTTACAAAACTCTTCTACAATACCTACTACTACTTTTTCTGGCAATTCTTTTGCTTTTTCATGAAAACGTCTTTCTATTAATCTCTCTAAAGCATCATTCACATATGAAAATGTAAAGGATTTCATTAAAGATTGATTTTCTGGCGTTTCAAATGGAACAAAAGGAGATATTGTGTTTCTAGTAATTACATAGGCATTATTTGCATCTCTTAATTCTAATTCTCTTCCAACCATTCTTTCATATTCCTCCATACTTTGTAACTCTCTAGAAAGTGGCTTCATAACTGGAGAATTATTGAAATAATAAACATGCATAGTAGAAGTAATCCTTTCCATAAGCATCCTATTCAAATCATTTGGATTCGCTGTCACAAATGATACCACTCTATAAAATGGCCTATTTACTTCATCAACTTGAAAAACATGTTTCACCAGTCTTGTTGCACAAAAATAAGGGATACCTTCCTTTTTTGTTAACAAAGAAGCAATAAATTTTCCTAGCTCTTCATAATGAAAGGTTCTACTTCTACACAAAGTTTCCCATTCTTTTTGAGCCCATTCAATCTTTTCTTTTATTGCAGATTCATGTTCCTTTAAATATTCTTTTGATTCTGACAAACACTTTAAATCAACTTCACTTAATGACTGTTTTAAGCATCTTTCTTGCATTTCAACATATTTCATATATTCATTTATTTCTGATGCTACTTTCAAAAAACGCTCATTTATTTGTTCTAAAGTTTCCATCTATTTACACTTTTTCAAAATGAAATAGCGACATTCATAAGAACAATAGTTCTTTATATACTGTTCTACAGTCTCTATATCATTTGCCTTTCTATATAATTTATTTTCTTTATCACAGAATCCCTTTAATCTTAGTTTTCCATATGACCAATCTCCTACAATATAATCATAAGGGTCAAAATATTCTGTGTCTTTACCAATTACTTCATCTAATAAGAAACCATCTTTATAATCTTTTAATAGTTCATATTCATAACGATTTATTTTATATTTTTTCATTTACTACTCCTTTTTCAATGCTGGTGCTATTTCTTTATATTTTGACAAGCTAGACGCTGCATTCCAAGTCATAAATCCACCTGTTAGTTTAGCATCTTCTAATGCATCTATTTGTTCTTTTATTTTCACACTATCATAAACAATATATGGTTCTCTCACTGTATTATATGCTTGAATCCAAGTTCTAACCACAGCTGGAGTTGGTATTTCTTGTTGTCGTACATTTGCATATCCATTTCCCCAAGCATATAAAAGTTTGTATGGAACAGTCCAAACAATCTCATTAATTCCATATTCATATGCCCCAAAATGGTCTGGATATGGCATCGCACTGATAACATCAACTACATTAGAAATTGCCCCCCAATATTGTCCATATCCTGTCACATAATTATGAGCACTTTCTCCAAAAACGTCTGCTGAAACATATGCGCCAGCTTCATGAATTTGGTCACAAGCATACATCAAAAAAGTTTGAATTGCTTGAGCTTTGGTTTCATTGTATGTATTCTTGAGATTCATTTGACCAGATTTTTCCAAAGCAAAAGTGCGGTCTGGAAAACGAACATAATCAAACTGAATTTCATCAAATCCCATCTCTATCACAGCTTCTTTTGCCAATTCCACATTAAACTCCCAAACATCTCTATTATAAGCACTTGGCCAATAAGAACCATTATGTTTATAAGGATTTCCATTTACATCAGCAATAGCACTTTCTGGATGGTCTGTCACATAGTAACTATCTTTAAACGTTGTAATTCTTCCTATTACATAAAAACCATTTTCTTTTAATTTTATTATCGCCCTTTTATACTCTTCAAAACTATTGATGGCATAATTAAAATTCGTCTTTGAATAAGCTTCCATAATTTTACTTTTATAAGCTGGCGCTGTATTATCTTTAATATCAACAACAAAAGCATTAATATCCGTTTCTTTTGCAAGCTGAATATATTTGTCTACATCTTTTATAACACTCGCATTTAAATATAAACTTTTAACTTTGTCTGGCATTTTATTTTCTTCAAAATTTGCCTTCTCATATGGATAAAAATCTAAACTTCCTGCATCTCCTCCACCTTGTGTATTTGTTCTTTTTAAATGAACTTGATAGCTATTTTCTTCATCATAATTTTTTATAGCCTCTTCCTTTGTTTTAACGAGGTACTTACTATATAAAAAGCCCTCTGAGTCATTATACACTATTTTATATTTGACTGCAAATCCATTTTTTAGACTATCAAATCCAACAATTTTTACTGATTCTCCCTTTTTAATTAAGCCCAATATTTTACTACTATTTGCATCTTTATAAACTGTTGTACTTGTTCTTACATAAAGTTCTTTTTCATATACTGTTTCATTATAGTTTTCTACAATATTTTCCACTTTTATCAAATATATTTTACCATCTATAATCGTTTTTATATACTCTTGCTTAGTCATCTCATCTACTATTTTTGTATCATAAATTTCTACTTTTGTTCCACGGTCAAATTTTCCATTTTCCTGATATTCTTGGTTATAAGTTACTATAGTTGCTTCTAAGGAACCTAAATAAGCAATTTTGGTTTTATCTAAAACTTTGTTTTCTTTCTTTTGGAAAAATAGCATTCCAAAACTTAAAATGATTCCAATGAAAAAACCAGTTACCAATACTTTTTTCATACCTTCACCTACTATAATTAGTATAACATTTTTTTCTAATTTTATAAAATTCAAAAAAAGAATTCCAGTTTGGAGTTCTTTCTATCTTTCCTTTATTTTTAAATTAGAACTTTTTTCTCATAAATCTACTCATTCTGTTTTTACCTAAATTGTTTATTTTATCCAACATATACAAATATAACATTTTTTATAATGATAACTGTAATTATTGTAAAACTCTATCACCAAAATAATAAGAGGGAACATTTCCTTGCATTAATTTGATTGTCAAAGGAATGTCAGAAGAAACTTTAATAACTTTAGAAGAAAAAGGTAATATTGCCTGAGTTGTAACATCTACTTGTATACTTACTTCAACTACTGCATTATTGATTCCATAATTGGTAACTTTGGTTTTTATATTAGTAATAATATCTCCCATAATTTTTAATCGAATTGGAAATTTAGGGCCCAAATTTGAAAGCAAAGCATTATTAAAAATCACTCCAGTAGGGATATTTCCAATGACTCCTTTTTTTAATTCTTTTGGGTCATAATCTTTTAATGTATCGTCCATAAGTGTCAATTTGTCAATTTCTCCTTTTTCAATATGTTGTAAATTTACTTGTATACTATTTGTAGTATTGCTCAGTAGTCGATTTACTTTTACAGGGTCTAAATCAATACTTCTAATTTCCCCATTAGAATCTTTTGTAATCAAAAATAATGAATCTGCCTCTAAATCTTCCCCAATTGATTCTGTTACCGCACTATTAATTAACAATGTCACAAATTTTTTTGCTTGTATTTCTGCATATTCCATAAGCCCAGGAGAAATTTTAGAATTAATAAAATAAAGAGATAAAATAATACTAATAAAAAGAAATAGCAAACTTAAAAGTAAAATATTACCTTTCTTTTTATTAAAAATAATAAATTTCTTTTTTAAATGTATTCTTCTACTCATAGTATCACCTAATTTATGATATGAATTTGAATATATTGCTAGAAATAGTTTCATAATAAAAATGGGTGAATAAACATGAAAATAGAAGATGTTATGTCTAGGGATTTAATTATTGGAAGTATCAATCAAAAAGTGAGTGAAATCGCTGAACTCATGAAAAAATACGATATTGGATTTATTCCGATTGAACAAAATAAACACATCATTGGTGTTGTTACAGATAGAGACATTGTATGTAGTACTTTTAGTGCTGAATTAGATAGTGATGCAAAAATAGAACGTTATATGACAAACAACGTAATTGCAATCGATAAAGATGACTCGTTAGAAAATGCTTTAAAAATAATGGGACAAGAAAAAGTGAAACGTTTAATTGTAAGTGACCATGAAAAAGTTGTAGGAATATTATCGCTATCTGATATTATTAAAACAGATATTGATGAAAATAAATTTATCACAGAACTAAGAAAAATATGGACAATACACAAAAATATAGATACATTCCATACAGAAATAGATGAATTTTATTTATAATATAATCGATTTAAAAGAGGAAAAAAGTAATATATTTAAACCAAATATATTACTTTTTATGCTTCGTAAAAATAATCTTATTGACTTAATAAATATGGTTCACTTGTAGTTCCCTTTCCACCTTTTATCTTTACAGTAGAATCAAGAATTGTAACTGGGCGAACGCCACGGCTGTAATACGCATTGCTCGCGCTGACAAACGCGCTAGGAACATCCACACGCCACACACTATTTGAGAGGCTGCCGTAAGGAGTGATTGTCCATTCGTAATTGATAGTTGGCTTTAGCCAGTTACTATTAAAACAAGTATTACTACCGCTATTCAAAGTTGTACTTGATGTGCATTCACTATCACTTGAACCATATGCATAATCTGTTACTGTCATCATTCCTACATAATTTGATGTTGTAAAATCACTATTTTTCTCTGCAGTCTCAAAATTTGTTAATGTATATGTTGAACTTATTCCTCCTAGTTTCCATCTGTTATTTAACATCCAACCTTTTTGTGTTGTCGAATTTATCCATGTGGTACTATTATATACATTATCATGCAACGTCGTATTTAAACTCGCTGGTCTTGTCCAACTATTATTATAACTACTTGAAGTACCATCATACGCTATTCCTGTACTATAGTATTCTGTGCTTATTAATTTTAAGTTTCCATTTACTACTCCTATGATTCTCCATAATTGTTTTCCTGAACATGTTGTCGCATCTGTTCCAAAACATACATAGTTATTTGGATTACTTCCTGCATATCTTTTATTTCCACTTGTATCTATTCTAATTATTCCTTCTGTTCCTACTGCTTCTTCTGTCATTATTTCTTCTGGACTTTTTATATTATTCTTTACTTTTAATGTTCTTGTAAATGAAGCAACTAACTGATTCTCATATACCATGTTACATTTTATGCAATTTTCTCCCTCTTTCAATTCTGATGTATTCGTTACTTCCTTATTTTCATCTGATAAATTCACACATGTAACCGTCCCTTTCTGATTTCTTATATCAAAATAACTTCCTGGTATTGCACTTTCTAATCCTAACTCAATTTCCTCTCCACTACTTCCTTCTGCTATTATTGGGGTTTCTATTTTACAATTCTATTTCTTATACTCAATAATTCTTACTTCACTCTCTATTGCTTCTTTTATCGCACACCATTTGTTATTGTGAAGTGCTATTGCTACTTTTCCCTCTTTATCTACCATCACAATTCCTTCTGGCTTTGTTCCTCCAAATTTTAATCCTTCAAATGGTGCTTCATATACATTTTCTATTGCCTTTTCTTCTAACATATTCTCTGCTACTGCTAGTTCTGCTGCGATTATTCCATATGCACTATCCATAAATGCACTTTTTCTTGCTTTTTCTATCATACTTAATACCATTGGGGTTGCTATCAATGCGATAATTGCTAATATTACTATTACTGCTAATAATTCTATCAATGTAAATCCTTTTTCTTTGTTCATTCTGATTACCTCACTATTATTTTTATTATAACAAATTTTTTTTCCTCTTTTTATTTTGTAACTAAACTGTAACTCATATTCATTTATTCTATTAAAAAAGATATATTCATAATGAACATATCTTTTTCAATTACTCTTTTACATATATTTTTTCTTTTTCTTCTTCACATGGTAATAGTGACAGTAATAACTTAACTACTTCTGGTGGTAATACAGTACTAAGTTGTCTTCTATCAAATATTGTTACCAATCGTTTTGCTACATCTAAAATTGAAATATTTTCTTTCAATATAAAATAATCAGGTGCATACTTATTTCCTCCAGAATATTCTATCATATCTGTATTCGCAATATAATAAGGACTATAATTAGAATAAGTTGTATCTGGATGACCTATTTCTGATAATTTTTCTCTCATAAAACATTTCAGTTCTAATACATCTCCACCTACAATTTTCTTACTTCCATTTTTATCTAACAAAAAAGCTAAAAGTGCATAATCACTAAAATAATTATATGTCAAATAATCTGTTTCTGGTGCAGCACTACCTAATGCCATAAGCCTATTTAGTTCTGATATTTCAATTGGTCTTGTTACATGTTCCATACTAAAAATTCCCCCTTTTGTTGCTATATTCTATCATAAATAAAAAAATAGTCAAATTGAACTGAACCCCAGATAGTGTAAAATGGTATGGGGATGGAGTACAAAAAAGGAAGACCTTTTGTAACAAACATTTAAGGAGGTCTTCCATATGACTATTGTATCACAAAATTATAATAATTTCATAACAAATTTAATTCATAAACATATTTTAGAAGCCACTTCTAATATTTCTATTAATTCTTATGATGATGTTTTTAATTATATTAATGTCATTCAAAGTTTTGACTCTATCCTTTCCAAAGCTATTATCTCATCTCTTAAAGCTTATCTTGAAGAACTTGATTACAATTATACTATCTCTAATGAACAGAAACGTAAGTATCATATCAAAGATTATCGTTCTAGAACTATTCTTACTATTTTTGGAGAATTTACTTATTCCAGACATTTCTTTAAAAGTAAACTTGATGACTCTTCTTTCTGCTATGTTGACAGGCAACTTGGTCTACAAAAATATCAATACTTTGACCCTTATATCCGTTTTCTTATTGTTTCTAAAGCTTCTGAAAATTCTATTTCTCTTGCTTGCCGTGAAATTAATGAAATGATTGGTAATCGTATAAACTTAACTTCTAAACCTTCTTTTTTAAGTCGTCAATCTGCTCGTAATATCATTTTAACTTCTTCCATTGCGACAGTTTCTGATACTACTCTTAATACTCCTGATGAACTTTATATTTTAGCTGACGAAAAATGGATTGCTACTCAGTTTCAGAAAGATGGGTCTAAGCATTCTAAACATTCTCATAATAAAAAAGTTATGGTGAAAAGTATTGTAGTATTTGATGGTTTTTCTGGCTTTAAGCGAAGAACTCTTTTACACAAAAAAGTTTTTGCTTCTGATTATGAAAATATTATTACTCAATCCCTTGATTATATTTTTACTGTTTATGATACCTCTAAAATTAAAAGGATTTTTGTTATGGGGGACGGAGCTAAGTGGATTAAAGCTCTTCCACAATATTATAAATTTGAATCTACTACACAAGTTTATTATTGTCTAGATAAATTTCATTTTAAGCAAGCTCTTCATCATTTGGCTATGAATTCCAATTATGAAAAATATTTATTAAATTATATTTTAACTGATAATAAAAAAGCTTTTAATCAATTAGTTTCATTTATTAAAGAAAATAATCTTAAGCGAGAAGATATTATCAATAAAAAATATGATTATATTATTTCTAACTGGAATGATATTAGAAGGCTCTATCAATACAAAATGAGCTGCCCTATGGAATCTCAGATTTCTCATAATATTGCTGCACTTACATCTTCAAGACCTAAAGGTTATTCTTATAAAATGCTTCGAAAAATTATCAGGTTACGTCTTGCTTTTATTAATAAACAAAATATAAAGAAATTGTTTCTTACTAACTTTAATTCTTCTGAAATAAAACATATTACTGTTGAACATTTAAATTTTGATATTTTTTACCATTATAAAACTTTTATCCCCATATATCAAAATAAATTATTTACTCCCTCTATTGGACAATACTTTTATTAAACTACAAAAAAAGGATTTTACTTTTTTCATTAAAAAATCCCCATAACTCTTTACACTGAGTAACTTACTATACCTATTATATTCGCTATTTTTGAATGTTTGTCATAAAGCCATTCGGCAAACTCAAAACCACCATACATAATAATCACGCTCTCATATGTACTAATTATATCGCCTTATAGACGAATGGTCTATGAGGATATTTGACTTTTATTGAGATAATCATTATAGGTGATGTTAATTGAGCAAAAATAATAAAAATGATGAAAATTATATTTTTTATATTATAGGTCAAAATATAAAAAAGCAAAGAGAACTTAAAGGGTGGACACAAGAAAAATTGGCTGATGAATGTGATTATGATTTAAGTTTTATCGGCAAACTAGAAAGTAAAACATATCAAACTATCTCAATACCTAGTGTAAACCACATAGCCAAAGTTCTTGATATACATATAACTGAATTATTTAAAGATTTAGAAGATGAACAATAAATCTTCTTTTTTTATACCGATAAACATAATATTTGTATGCTTATAAATAAAGCGATAAAAAAAGGCGAAGTGCTCGCCAATTAAATGGTTCTATAATAAATAGTGTTGGTGAAAAAATCTGACACTATTTTTAGGTAAACAAAAATGAGTCATATCAGAAACTTATGATACAATGTAATTGACTA
>CATKFT010000209.1 GCA_949747745.1 uncultured Clostridia bacterium | reverse complement strand
ATATTTGATACATAACTTTCTAGAGCATGTGTCATAACGTCCATACCAGTGTCTGCTGTCATTTTCTTTGGTAATGTCATTACTAGGTCTGGGTCTATTATTGCTATATCTGGTGTTAACTCATAATCTGCAAGTGGATATTTTTTATTTTGTGTTTTATCTGTAATTACTGCAAAAGATGTTACTTCTGAACCTGTTCCTGATGTTGTTGGTATTGCTACTAATTTTGCTTTTTCTCCAAGAGTAGGAAATTTATATGTACGTTTACGTATATCCATAAATTTTAGTTTTAGTCCCTCTACATCTGCTTCTGGATGTTCATAAAATAACCACATCCCTTTTGCAGCATCTATTGGAGATCCCCCACCTATTGCTATTATTACATCAGGTTTAAAGATTTCCATTGCTTTTACCCCTCTTTTTATTGTATCAAATGATGGGTCTGGCTCTACTTCTGCAAATATTTCAGAGTGCACATATTGTTCTCTTTTTCTTAAATGATATAAAATTTTATCTACAATTCCTAGTTTTACCATAGATTCATCAGTTACTATAAATGCTTTTGTTATATTGGGCATTTTTTCTAAGTAAGAAATAGAACCTGCTTCAAAATATATTTTTTCTGGAACTTTAAACCATTGCATATTAACCCTCCTTTTAGCAACTCTTTTTACATTTATTAAATTTACACTTGATACATTAGATGTTGTTGAATTTCCTCCAAATGTACCACATCCTAATGTTAATGATGGCATATTAGTATTATATATATCACCTATTGCGCCATGAGTTGATGGAGAATTTACAATTATTCTTCCTACTTTTACTCTTTTTGAAAAATCTAATATAGTTTGTTCCTCTTCTGAGTGTATAACTGCTGAATGACCAAGTCCTCCAAATTCTAGTAACTGTTCTGCTTTAGATATTCCCTCTTCTTTTCCATCTACAATATAATATGCAAGTACTGGACTTAGCTTTTCTCTTGAAAATGGGAATTCATCTCCTACTCCTTCTTCATATACAACAAGTACTTTTGTATCTTCTGGTACTGTAATTCCCGCTTCACGTGCTATATCATATGGACTATGTCCTACTATGTTAGAGTTTAATGTATATCCTTTTTCTTTATCAAACATACTATTTTTTAATTTTTCTTTCTCTTCTGGATTTATAAAATAGCATCCTGCTTCTTTCATTAATCTTTCAAATTCTTCATGAATTTCTCTATCTACTATAGCAGCTTGTTCAGATGCACAAATCATTCCATTATCAAATGCTTTTGATAATACTAGATCATTTACGCTTGTTTTTAATTTAGCAGATTTATCTATATAACATGGAACATTTCCGAGGCCCTACACCAAGTGCTGGTTTTCCACAAGAATATGCTGCTCTTACCATACCTGTCCCACCTGTTGCCAAAATTAAATTTACATCTTTATGATTCATTAAAAAGTTTGTTGCAGTAATTGATGGTTCTTCTATCCATAAAATACAGTCTTCTGGTGCTCCTTCAGATATTGCTGCTTCCCTTAAAATACGTGCTGCTTCTACACTACACTTTTGTGCTGATGGATGAAATCCAAATATTATAACATTTCTAGTTTTTGCTGCAATTAAAGATTTAAACATTGCTGTTGATGTTGGATTTGTAACTGGTGTAACACCTGCAATTATCCCAACTGGTTCTGCAATTTCCACATATCCTTCTTCTTCATTTTCAGAAATTACCCCAACTGTTTTTCCATATTTTATGCTATGATATACATACTCTGTTGCAAACATATTTTTTGTAATTTTATCTTCGTAAATTCCACGACCTGTTTCTTCTACTGCCATTTTTGCAAGTTTCATATGATTTTCTAATCCTGCCATAGACATTTTCTTTATAATTCTATTAACTGTTTCTTGATCAAGTTCTAAATATTTCTTAGCTGCTACTTTTGCCCTTTCTACAAGATTATCAACCATATTTTTTATTCTTTCTTCATCAGTATTTTCTTCTGCCATAATAGACCTCCTTTTTTCTTTTTGTTATTAACAATATTATATAATAAGTTTTAGGTTTGTCAACAAAAATGTTTCGATAATTTTTGCTAATTTTTTCTATTTTTTAATGAGTTATACATTTTGTCTTATTTTATGTCTTATAAAAAATTCTTTTTATTTTAATAAAATTTTATATCTAAATTTGATTTTATCTTTTGGTAATTAGTATTTACTACTATTTAAAAATGGGTGTGATTTGACATTATTCCCAAATTACACCCATCTATATTTAATATTTTAATGTTCCCATCCATCTCCTGCACTTAATCCATCTTTTGGTGATTGTGGATGTGTTATTATTTTACTTTTTTGCTGTCTTCTCCTTCCTTTTTCTTTCAACTGTATTATCTTGTTTTCTATTTGTGTTCTTGTTTCTTGTAATTTTTCACACATTTTTTTATCTTCTTCACATGCAAGCATACACTCATCTATAAATTCTATTGCTTGTGTATCATTATTTTGCTTTGTTAAAACTCGTAATATAAAATTAACACTATCAAAACTTACAAGTTTTGCGTCCATTGGTATAACCTTTCTTAATAATTTTATGTCCTTATTTTTTAATTCATCTAATTTATATGCTACTTTTGCATAATCTAAATGTGTTTGTATTATATTTTCATCAATTTTCTTCGAAAAACTAATCATTTTTGCAATATGCGTTTGTCTTTTTTTGGCTTCATTTTGCCTATTTTCGATAGCACTTTGTATTTCTTCTTCAGTTATTTTTCCTTTTTGTTTTAATTTTACCTTCACTTGTGATATGTATGGAGTTGAAAGATTCATTAATTTTGCAATTTCTATACGACAAAAACCTAATTTAAATAATTCCAATACTTTTTCTTCTCGTATTCCAACATGTTGTTCTTTTTTTTCATTTAATTTAATTCTATTCCATTCTTTCCTTTGTTTTTCTATTTCTTCTTTTGTTATAACATTTTGGGTTATTAATTTACTTGTATATTCACAAATCATTTTTTTAGTTATAGTTTTTAATGTTACCTCCTTAATATCTTTAACTTTCTTTTCATAATTCTGTTCCATCTCATTATGTGTTAATCCTCTTTGTAATCCATCTAATATAACTTCTCTTTTATATCTTTCATTTCTTTCAAATTTTATATTTCCTATTTGCTCATCTGTTGTTTGTCCTTCTTTTTTTAATTCTTCTACAATTCTTGCAACATAGTTTGTGTTTGCATATGGTATTGCTTTTGCAATTTCTTTATATGTATATCCTTCTTTAAACAATGTACATACAATGTTTTTATCTTTTTGTCTTCTCTCATTTATTTTTTCTTCTATTTCTTCTTGACTAATTTTTCCTTTACTTATTAAATCTTGTTGTATTCTTTTTATCTCTTTATATTCTTTTTTTAATATATTAATTATTCTAAGGTCAGAAATTCCTAATAATGATAATCTTAATACTCCACTTTCTAATTCTTCATTTGACATCTGTTCTTTATTAGTCACTATATTTTTTTCTGTACCTTCTTGTTCTATCATTTTTCTTTTATTTCTAGCTTCCTTTATTTCTTCTTTAGTTATTGCTCCGTTCATTTACTAATGCCCATTTAATTTTATTAACTTTAGTAGTTCCACATTTTACCTCTTCATTATCTGCTATTTCTTTTTCATAGTATCCTAATTTTAATAACTTTAATACTATCTCTTTCTTATTATCTTTATTTCTTGTTGTATCTTATTTTTTGCTTCCTTTATTTGTTCTTCAGTAATTCTTCCGCTCTTGTATCAATTCTTTTGTATATCTTCTTACTACATCTACACTTACACCCATATACGAGGCTATTTTTCTATAAGATAATCCTTCTAGCAATTTCTCCAAAGTTATTCTTTTATATTCTTCTTTCTCTTCTTTTGAAAATACTATTTTCCCCATATTTCTTCCCCTCTCATTACACATCTTGCTTAATATTATACTATAAATTTACATAATTTGCAAATTCATGTAATTTTCACTTAAATTTGCCAAAAATATTATTGCTTTTTCTTTTTTCTTCATATAAAATATTTAAAAAGAATAATTAGAAAAAGAAAGTGGTTTTATGGATAAATATAATAAAAGAAATAGAAAATTAAATAAAAAGCTTCCAAAGGTTATAAATACTGTTACATCTAAGAGGCTTCGTTATGGAATGATTTTTTTGTTTTTTATTTTATTCTTGCTTGTTTTTAGGCTTGGATTTTTACAATTTGTTCAAGGTGCAGACCTTAAGGAAAAAGCTTTTAAACAACAAACCGTTAGTAAACTTATTAACCCAAAACGTGGTAATATTTTAGATTCTACTGGTAAAAGTCTTGCTATTAGTGCTAAGGTTGATACTGTTTCTATAAATCCAACTAAAATCAAAGGAAAAACTGATGACGAAACTAAAGCAAAAAAAGAAAAAGTTGCTAAAGCTTTTTCTGAAATTTTTGAATTGGATTACGAAGAAACTTTAAATAAAGTAAATAGTGAATCTTCTGTTCAAACTATTATAAAAAGAGTTGAACAAGATAAAATAGATAAACTGAAATCTTGGATGGAAGAAAATAAAATTTCTACAGGTATTAATATAGATGAAGATACTAAAAGATATTATCCTTATAATAATCTAGCTTCATATGTTGTAGGCTTTTGTAATAATGATAACCAAGGTATTTATGGAATAGAAAGATCTTATAATTCTTATCTAACTGGCACTCCTCGGAAAAATTGTTACTACTACTGATGTAAACAGAGATGAAATTTCTAGTGGAAATGGTCAGTTTGTTGAAGCTGAAAATGGTAATAATGTTGTTCTTACTTTAGATGTTAATATTCAAGCTATTGCTGAAAAACATTTAAAAGAAGCTGTTCAAAAAAATAATGCTCGTAATGGAAATGTTATTATAATGAAACCCTCAACTGGTGATATTTTAGCAATGGCTCAGTATCCAGATTATGACTTAAATAATCCGTTTACTCCTACTGAAAGCTATTGGATAGATAAATGGGATAATTTAAGTTCTATTGATAAAACAGAAATGTATCGTAATATTATGATATCTAGTAGATATGAACCTGGTTCTACTTTTAAACTTATAAATGCTGCAATCGCATTAGAAGAAAATATCACTCAAACAGATACATCAAATGAATTTAATTGCATAGGTTATGAGATGATTAATGATCAAAAAATAAAATGTTGGACAAGTGGTGCTCATGGATATCAAAGTTTAAGAAATGTTTTAGAAAATTCTTGTAACCCAGGAATGATGCAACTTGCAAAAAAAATTAGCACTAGAACCTGTTATAAATACTATCAGGCTTTTGGACTTTTTTCTAAAACAGGCGTTGGACTTCCTGAAGAAGTAAATAGCATATTTCATCAAGAAGACAAAGTATATGCAAGTGAACTTGCTACAATGTCCTTTGGGCAAAGAATTAAAGTAACACCTTTACAACTTATTACTGCAATTTCTGCTATTGCAAATGATGGTGTATTAATGAAACCAAAAATTGTAAAAGAAATTGTAAATACTGAAACAAATGCTGTAACATCTTTTGGAGATGTTAAATTAAGACAAATAATTTCAAATGAAACCTCTCATAAAATGCTTGATATGATGGAATCTGTTGTAAGTAATGGTACAGGTTCTGCAGGAGCTGTTAAAGGTTATTCTGTTGGTGGAAAAACTGGAACAAGCGAGCCTCCTCTTGATGATACAGACTTTGGATATGTTGCTTCTTTTGTTGCTGTATCTCCTGCTGATAACCCTGAAATTGTAGTTTTAGTAGCTCTTTATGACCCTCAAGTTAAGAATTACCATGGTGGTACTGTTGCAGGTCCTGTTGTATCTGGAATACTTTCTGAAGTTTTACCTTATCTTGGTATTTCACAAGATAAAATAGATATTGGAACTTCTAATAACTCACTAATTAGTGTTCCTAATGTAAAAAACAAAACAGTAACAGAAGCAAGTCGCATACTAAAAAATGCTGGATTTAAATGTGATTATTCTTTAAGTGGAAACCAAAATGCAATATTAGTAACAGATCAAGTCCCTACACCTCGGAACGAAACTACCTAATAATTCTTTAGTTATGCTTTACACTGCTGAAAATAATATTAGAACTTCTACGACTGTTCCAAATTTAACTGATATGACACCAGCAAGAGCTGCAAATTCACTTAAGTCTAAAAACTTAAATATAAGTGTAGAAGGAAGTGGTACAGTTAAATCTCAAGAACCTGCACAAGGTTCTAGTGTTGAACAGGGTACAGTTGTTAAGGTATTTCTAGAATAGATTTTTCTTTATAATAAAAAATTCTTTAGTGATATTTTCATGTGCTAAATTTCTCCATGTATTCACTATAAATTGGAAAATTATTAAATTTATACTAACTTTTACAATGGTTTCTTTTTAAAATAGATTTATAACAAAAAATAGGTATAACTACCTATTTTTTGTTTTTCTTTCTTGCATATAATAACATATACCACCAACTAATTTTTCTGATGAAATTTTAGCAAGAATTCTTGCTAATTTTATTTTTACCCCTGGAAATATTAGTAATTTTTTTCTAAACATTTCTTTTATTGCTATCTTTGCCACATATTCACTAGACATACTTTTTAAATTAAATTTTACCCCTGCTACATTATTAAAATTTGTTGCTACTGGCCCTGGACATAATACACTTATTGTTACATTTGATTTTTTCTTCTTTAATTCTGTATATATACTCTCAGATAATCTTACAATATATGATTTTGTAGAATAATATGTTGCCATTAGTGGTCCTGGCATAAATCCTGCAATTGATGCTACATTTAAAATATAGCCTTTATCTTTTTTTACCATATCTTTCAAAAATAATTTCGTAAGCACATGCACTGCTGTTATATTTGTATTTATCATACTAATTTCTTTTTCTAAGTCAGTTTTTGTAAATTCTCCAAAATCTCCAAAACCTGCATTGTTAATTAATATATCTATATCTTCATTTTTTACTTTTTCGTATAACTTTTTGCAATTTTCGCTATTTGATAGATCCATTGCTATAACTTCTATTTCTTTTAATTCATTTTTTAGTTCATTTAATTTTTTTTCATTTTTGCCGAACTCCAATAATTCTACAGCCTATATTATTTAAAATCCTTGCCATATCTCTTCCTATTCCAGACGATGCTCCTGTTATTAAAGCCTTCATTTACCTTGACTCCTTTTTATAATTTATTCCTTTTTTATTTGCTCTAAAGCTTTTGCTAATTGGTCTGGACAAGATGTTTGTTTTGTTCCACATGGAATTCCCTTTAGTTTGCTAATTACATCATCTATTTTCATTCCTTTTACAAGTTCACTAATTCCTAATGTATTTCCTGCACATCCACCAATTATTGTTACTTTTTTTATTATGTCCCTTTCTAATTCAATTATTATTTTTTTAGAACATGTTCCTTTTGTTTCATATATATATTCCATCTTTTACTCTCCTTATATATTATTTATCAAGACCACTACTGAAATCTCAATAGCGGTCTTGATAAAACTATTACTCAATAATTTCTAATTTGCAAGGCACTAAATCTTTTTCATCTAGATAGAAATACTTACAGCTTTCATTTGACTCTTCTAGCCGCATAATTGCAATCTTCTTAGCCATTTGCACCTTTCTAAGAAAAATTATATCGGCAACATTTTTAAGAATAATCTTAAGCTGTTTTTCGGTATCAGATAGATTAAACATTATAATTAAATCTTTATTTATAATGCTCACTCCTATTGGCTTAATTTCTATCCGATTTGTAGAACCTCTCAGTAAATCCATTTTTGAGTCTTTCATTATTTTTCCTCCTACTTAACTTATATTGTTATATAGCTTATTCAATTATAACATATTTTTTTCTTATTTACTACAATTAATTTAGTTCTAAATATCTCATATAGATTTTAGCACAGCACTCACAATCAAATTCTGCTCTATGAAAACCGTCTTCTGTTATTCCTATATGTTTTGCAATTGTTCCTAATTTATGATTTTCAAGTCTTGGAAATAAAATTCTTCCTATTTGTACTGTATCTATTAACTTATTTTTTGAAAAACTATTATTTGAATAACTTTGAATAAATTTATAATCAAACTTGGCATTATGTGCTACTATTGGACTGTCTTTAATAAAGTCTATTAAGATTGGCATTACTTCTTCTACAGCTGGAGAAGCTTTTACCATTTCATTAGTTATTCCTGTAATATTTGTTATATGATATGGTATTTTTTCTTTTGGTTTTATTAAAGTTGTAAATGTATCTATTTTTTTATTTCCATTATATTTTATAGCACTTATTTCTATTAATTCATTTTGTGTTGGTGATAATCCTGTTGTTTCTACATCTATTGCTACAAATATATCAGCATTTTGTATTTGTTCTTGTTTTTCTTTTAATTGTTGCATTCTATTTCTCCTATTTCTATTCATTTTTTATATTTTACTATATAAGAATGTAAAAAGCAAGATTTTTCTTGCTTTCAGTATTGTAATTGTTACTAGTAATGTTTTTTTGTACTAAATTTCCGAAAAAAGGCTAAATAGAAATATTCAAAACGAGTTCGACTTGCTAGCCGTAAGGCGTCCAATTTCTTATAATAAGTACAGTGTGTTACATTATTTATCTATTTTTATTTTTTTTATCTCTTCTTTAGATAATTTTGTATATTGCATAATCATTTCAATCTCCATATCATGTTTTAACATTTCTTTTGCAATTTCTATCTTTGCTTCTATTCTACCTTCTTTTCTGCCATGTTCCCTTTCATATGCTTGAATTGTTGCCCTTTCTTTCATAGCACTTTCTTTGTATTCTATTATTTCTTTTAAGGCTTGACTTGATAATATCTCTTCTAGTTCTTCTTCTGCCTCTTGTATAATTTTTTCTTTCTCTCCAGCCATTTGTATTAACCCCCTATCATATGAATCTATAAATGCAAGCCAACATTCTAAACTATTAGCAAGTTCTGGCTCACTTTTTCTAAATTTAGGAAGTTCTATAAAATGATATTTTATATCTTTTACTAGTTCATAATCTCTATGTCTTTTTGCAACTGTTACAGTTTCTGTATGATATTCTGGCAATTTGGTAAAATTATAATCCAATATGTTAATTAATATAACTGGCTTTATCGTTTCATATTTATCTTTTTTAGCAAGTTGTTCTGAAACTAATCTACTACCATAATATGCTGTTCTTTGCTCAGTATTATAGTTATCTTTCATTTGCATTTCTATATTTATTATAGATTCATCATTTATAGTTACTTTTAAATCTAGCCTTCCTAATTTACTATCTTTAGACATCTGTTTTAAACTTGATTCTTGAATTACTTCAATTTTTTTTTATTTGAATCTCTAGTAATGCTTCTAAAAATGATTTTACATATTTTTCATTACCTGTTTTCCCAAAAAAAATTTTAAATATTAAATCATCTTTTAGTGTTAAGTGTTTTTCCATATTCTCCTCCTTAATTATATCATATTTTTTTATTTTTGTACATAATTGACAAATTTTAAAAAATAATTTTCAAAAAAGCAAGTAAACTGTTTTCACTTCCTTCCTTTTATCTGATTATCATTTAAATTAACTTGGAAAATTTTAGACTTTAACATTAAATTTTAATTATAATTTTATAAGATTT
>CATKFT010000208.1 GCA_949747745.1 uncultured Clostridia bacterium | reverse complement strand
GCCATTCCTATACAAATAGTAGAAACTGGGCATTTAATATAATTCATGGTATCTACAATTCCCATTCCATCTGTAATAGAACCACCTGGTGAATTTATATATAAGCTTATTTCTTTATCTGGATCTTCTGACTCTAAAAATAGAAGTTGGGCTATTACTAAACTTGCTGTTGTAGGATTTACATCTTCTCCTAAAAATATAATTCTATCTTTTAAAAGTCTTGAAAATATGTCATATGACCTTTCTCCTTTATTTGTTTGTTCAATTACATATGGTACTAAACTATTTTGTAACATAACTGTTTCCTCCTTTGATTTTGTTACTTTTTACCCCTTGTATTTACTTAGAAATTCTTAGATTATTGGTATTCTCATACCCTTTTGCACTGTTGGTTTTCCATTATTAAAATGAATTTATTATTTCATTTATACTAATTTATTCTAATAGTATAAACAGTAACAATATTTTTATGTCTTTTCTTTATTACGCATTTTTATTTTTTGTTTACAATCTTTGCATTTTCTACAATGAATTCTACTGCTTTTTCATTTTTTAATGATTCTTTTATATAATTTACAAAATTTTCATTTTCTTTTAGTTGTTCTTCTTTTTGTCCATACATATTAGCCATTTCTTTAATTTTTTCTTCTAGTTTTTTATCATCTGCTTCTATGTTTTCTGCTTTAATTATTGCTTCTATTACTAATCTATTTTTAACTGATACATTTGCTTGTTCTTCATATTCTTTTCTAAATTCTTCCATTGTTTTTCCAAGCATTTGTAAATATTGTTCTAGCTTCATTCCTTGGTATGAAAGTCTTTGTTCTATTTCTTTTACCATATTGTCTATTTCTGTTTCTATCATTCCAGATGGAATATCAATTTCCACATTATCACAAACTACCTTTACAGCTTCATCTTCTGTTTCATATTTTGCCTTAGTTTTATTTTCTTCTTCTAATTTGTTTTTTATACTATCTTTTAATTCTTTTAATGTGTCAAATTCACTAACATCTTTTGCGAATTCATCATCTAAAGTTGGTAATTCTTTTTTCTTTATTTCATGTAATTTTACTTTGAATATAGCATCTTTTCCTTTTAACTCTTCTGAAAAATAATCTTCTGGAAATTTTACATTTACATCTTTTTCTTCATCTATTTTCATACCTATAATTTGATCCTCAAAACCTGGTATGAAAGTATTACTTCCTATTGTTAGTTCATGATTCTCAGCTTTTCCACCATCAAATGCTTTATCATCTACAAATCCTTCAAAATCAATTACAGTAATATCTCCTTTTTCTACAGCTCTATCTTCTACTGAAACTAATCTTGCATTTTTTTCTTGCATATGTCCAAGTTCATGTTCAATATCATGTTCAGATACATTATACTCATGTTTTCCTATTTCTATACCTTTATATTTTCCAAGTTTTACTTCTGGTTTTGTTTGAACTACTGCTGTAAATATTAAATCTTGTCCTTTTCCAATTTGTTTTACATCTATATCTGGACGACTAACAGCTTCTATTTTATTATCTTTTAATTCTTTTTCATACACTTCTGGTACTACTTCATTAAAAGCATCTTCATAAAAGATTTCATCTCCATAGTATTTTTCTACTATATTCATTGGTGCTTTTCCTTTTCTAAAGCCTGGTATATTAAAATATTTTGCACTTTTTAAATATACTTTTTTTATAGCTTCATCAAATTTTTGTGCTTCAATTGTAAATTCTAATTTTACCTCATTTTTGTTTTGTGTTTTTTCAACTTTTATACTCATTTAATCCAAATCCTTTCTTGTTTTTAAATTGCCCTTACATTATATCACTTTTTTTCAATATTGCAAGCATTTTTCTTTTATTATTTCTTACACTTGGTGTGTCATATCTATTGTAAACCTATATTGTCTTTTATTATTTCTGCATATTTCTACTAGATAATAGTTTTAGTTTATAATTGCTACTTCTTCTTTTCTACCTTTATCTTGTAAGCTGCATGACATTAACTGTTAATTTTGTTTTTTATAAAATAATTTTAAATTTTATTTACTTGCCATTTTTTACTACCTATTATATATATTAACTAATTTTCACATATATTTTTATAAATTCACATTTTATTACAACATTCGACAATTGCCGTAGAGTATAATTGTTATTTGCAAAACTAAAGAAAAAGGAGTGTTATCAAAAATGTGTAACGAAATTATCGGAAAAGAAGTTGGAACTGTTGTAGTACACATGTACGAAGAAAATACAACAGGACTTCCAATTTATAAAATTCAACCAGAAAATAAACATATGTTACCTCTTTCTCGTACAATTGAAAATACTTTAAACAAGAATGACTAGGCTTTATGCTCTAGTCTTTTTTTATATTATAAATATTTTTACAAAGTGCCTTAAATTCTTTCAATTGTGTTTCTTCATTTTGTGTATATTCATAAACTTTTTTTACTAATTTTTGTAAATCTTTTTTCTCCTTTAATGTATGCATTTTTCTATGACAATTTGGACATAAAGCAACTGTATTATATATAACATCTGGTCCACCTTCTGCAAGATTTATAATATGATGATTTTCTAAATATGGTTCTTTGTTTTTATTTTCAAAAGGTGCTTTATTTCCACATAAATCGCAATATCCATTAGCCCTTCTTTTAGTATATTGGCTTACTATTGGATTTCTATCTCTATATGTTGTAACAATTTGTTTAGTATGTGTTATATTTTTTATTTTAAATGCTGAATTTTTTAATGACTCATAAGATAACTTTTTTACTTCTTTATCTTTTATTTTAATACTATTTTTTAATGACTCCTCATCAATCACAACTTTTTTATTTTCTTTTGGTTTTAATGGGTATTTTAAAACATCTCTAATATTTCCTTGTATATCTAATTCCTTTGCCTTTGTTATTTGACCAACAACCTCAACTTCACCATTATAATAATATTCATTATCCTTATATGATTCAAATAAATATACTTTTATCCCTTCTGATTTAGCAATAGCTAGCGTTTTATTTTGAGCAAACTCTATATTCTGATCTCCTTTAGTTCCCATACCAGTATAATTTAATATTCCTTCTTCAGTCCATTGATCATCATATAGAGGATTTGTATGTTTCACTATTAAAACTAATGAATTTGTTTCTATGGATCTTCTCATACCTCCCATATTAGAACACTTAAATGTACTAGCTATTTCATTGTTTGTATATGTATTACCAATTATAAAATCTTCTATGTGCCAATAATGATCTAATTCATCAATATAATTTTCTTTTAAATAATCTGCCATATTTTCATTTGATATTATTCCATAGTTTTTTAAAAATTTAAATTTTTCTGCATACTTATGATTTCCTAATTTGTATTTTAAAAAATGTTCATACATATTTCCAGTATATTTAATAGACTTTAAATAGTAATATTCCCTAACAACAAGACTTTTTAAATCTTTAAATTCTTCAATTTCGTTAACTATTTTTAACGTTTTTTCACAATTATTTAAAACAAATAAAACACCTTTATCCATATTATAAGTTCTCCTTATCATATTTCTTTATCCAGTAGTCACTTAAAAATTACTAGTTGTCTTATATTATAATAGAAATATTGCTTATCTTCAACTTTTTAGCTTATTTCACTAGGGTAATTTCATGAGTTGATAATCTTTTCTATAATTTCTATATCTTCAATTCTATTTATTGCAAAACATTTTTTGCCTAAATCTTTTATTGAAGCTCCTAAATGATACATTTCTTTATTATCTATAATAATAAATCTATCATGAAAT
>CATKFT010000207.1 GCA_949747745.1 uncultured Clostridia bacterium | reverse complement strand
ATTGATATATAATATTATTAAATATAGAATACAATAAAATAAATAAAAGGAGAAATAAAGGCATGATAAAAACAAAAGAAAGCGGAATAACACTTATAGCACTTATAATAACTGTGATAATATTATTGATACTTGCAGGAGTAACACTAAATTTAGCATTACGGAGAAAGAGGAATATTTAAAACAGCAAAACAAGCAGGAATAACATATAACGAACAAGAAGCGAGGGAAAAATTAGAATTAGTATTATTTGACTTGCAGTCAGCAAAAATAACAGATACAACATATAATGATACAACTTATATAGATAAAGAAATTATCAAAAATGATATGGTAGTAAGTGGAGATATAGTATTTGTAGATGGATGGCAATTTGAAATAGATAGAAGTGTACCACAAATAAAAACATCATTAGGAAGAGGAGAAAAAGAAGAAACAATAGGAATAAATATAGAAAGCACAGTAACAAGCGATTATGTAAAAGCAAATGTAGTAATAGAAATAAGCTATGAAAGAGAAATAGAAAAACTAATAATAAATGGAGAAGAAATAACCAATATACCAGAGCCAGAAACCAAAGATGGAAAAAACATATATAAAATAGAAAAAGAAGAAATGGAGAATAAAACATATACAGTAATAGCAAAGGATAAAGAAGAAAAGTATAATATAGCAAGTATAAAAATAACAGATATAACAGAAGATATGGACATATGGAACAAACAAGATATGGAAATGTTTAGAGACAAAGTAAACAGTGGAAGAACATTTGAAGGAAGAACAGCAAGATTAATGGATAATATAGATTTGGAGGGAACAGAAGAAAACCAATGGATACCAATAGGAACAAAAGAAACAATGTTTGAAGGGACATTTGAGGGAAATTATAATATAATAGATAATTTGTATATAAAAAGCAATGAACTAAGAAATCAAGGCTTATTTGGAAAAGTAGGAACACCAATAATAAAAAATTTAGTAATGAAAAATGTATATGTGTACAATAATTGGGACTACTGCTATGGTGCAGGAGATGGACCAAGAGCAGGAGGAATTATAGCAGAAGGAACACCAACAATATATAATTGTGGAATAGAAAGTGGAGAAATAACAGCAATAAAGCCAACATTTTATAGTGGAAATATAGCTTATTCATGTGCAGGAGGAATAATAGGACAAGGAAATCAAGCCAAAATATATAATAGTTATAATAAAGCAAATATAACAGCACAAGGAGATAAAAGATGGGTAAATACTAATTTTGATACGGGACTTGCTGGTGGAATCTGCGTTTTAAGTGGTATAAACGGAATTATAGAAAATTGTTATAATGAAGGAAATATAACAGCACAAGGACATTGTGGATATATAGGAGGAATTACTTCAAATTTGAATAATGGCGGAGTTGTTAAAAATTGTTATAGTATAGGGATAATAACATTTATAGGGGAGCCAGGTGGAAAAGGAGCAATAATAGGTAAAGCAAATTCAGGAAGTGTACAAAGTAATAATTATACGACACTTACTACAGCCGAAAATTTAGGTAAAGAAAATTGGTTAGATGATATAGGAAATATTAATAAAGGATATCCTATATTAAAATGGGAAGAAAATATAAAAAGTCGAAAAAAATAATAAAATATACTATACATTTTAAGCCTAATCCTTTATAATTAATAGTAGAGATTATAAATGATTGGGAGTTTTTTATGTTTAACAAATTAAAAGAAGAGTGTGGAATTTTTGGCATTTATAGTAAAGAAAAAGAAGAAAATGTAGCATATTATACATGCATTGGGCTTTCAAGCTTGCAACATAGAGGAGAAGAAAGCTGTGGAATAGCTATAAATAATGGTGGAATTATTGTACATCATAAAGACTTAGGGCTTGTTTCAGATGTTTTTAATCAAAGTGTTGTAGACAAACTACCAGAAGGAAAAATGGCAGTACGGACATGTTAGGTATTCAACAACAGGAGCACCAAAGAAGGAAAATGCACAACCAATAGTAATAAGATATGCAAAAGGAAACTTAGCAGTGGTACATAATGGAAACTTAACAAATGCAGTAGAATTAAGAAAAGAGCTTCAAGAAAATGGAGCAATATTTAACTCAACATCAGATACAGAAGTAATTGCTTATATAATAGCAAGAGAAAGACTAAAAGTTCACTCAGTAGAAGAAGCAGTTATGAATACAATGAAATATATAAAAGGAGCATATTCATTACTTGTAATGAGTTCACAAAAGCTAATAGCAGTGCGTGACCCACAAGGATTTAGACCACTTTGTATGGGGAAATTAGGAAATGACTATATATTTTCTTCAGAAAGCTGTGCACTAGATATAATGGGAGCAGAACTAGAAAGAGATGTAAAACCTGGAGAAGTAATAGTAATAACAAATAACGAGATAAAATCGTATGACTGTAAAAATGGGCAAAAAGATGGACTATGTATTTTTGAATACATATATTTTGCAAGACCAGATTCTTGTATAGATGGTGTAAATGTACATCATTTTAGAGAAGAGGTAGGAAAAGCATTAGCACTTCAAGCACCAGTAGAAGCAGACTTTGTAGCAGGAGTGCCAGATTCAGGATTAGATGCAGCACTACGGATATTCAAAACAATCGAAAATACCATATGATATGGCATTTATAAAAAGCAAATATATAGGAAGAACATTTATACAATCAACACAAACCAAAAGGAAAAAACAAGTATTATTAAAATTAAACCCAATAAAAAACACAGTAAATGGAAAAAAGATAATACTAGTAGATGATTCAATAGTAAGAGGAACAACAATAACAAGACTAATAAAAACACTAAGAAGAGCAGGTGCAAAAGAAATACATTTAAGAATAGCATCACCAGAATTTGTAGGAATATGTTATTTTGGAACAGACGTAGCAAAAAAAGAAGAATTAATAGCAGTATCAAAAACAAAAGAAGAAGTAAGAAAAGAAATAGGAGCAGATTCTTTAGAATACTTAAGCTTAGAAAACTTAAGAAAAATTGCAAAAGAATCAAATAGAAAAGGATTTTGTGAAGGGTGTTTCACAGGGACATACCCAATAGAAGTACCAGACGAAATCGAAAAAGACAGCTTCGAAAAAGTATTTTAAACAAAAACATTGGATATGACTTGCCCCTACAACAAATCAGCGTGAGTGAAGATATGTATTTAGATTTTCGTAATGAAACTACGGACAGCCGGGAGGCGGGGGAATACCCGTTAGCGTTGGGAGTAGTGCAATGAAGAAAATATAAATACATATCTTCATGGAAGCGGAATGCAAAAGTAAAATAAATAAAGGAGGAAAAACAAATCATGAACATACTAAACCTAGATGATTTTTCAGTAGAAGAAGTAAACAAAATACTAGACCTAGCAGAAGAATTTAAAAATGGAAAAAACATAGACTACAACGGAAAAAAAGTAATATCAAACCTATTTTTTGAACCATCAACAAGAACACACTATAGCTTCGACATGGCAGCATTAAAACTTGGTTGCAAAACACAAAACTTCGATGCAGGCAATTCAAGCCTAAAAAAGGGAGAAAGCCTATATGATACAGTAAAAACATTCGAAAGTTTCGGAACAGATGCAGTAGTAATAAGACATACAGAAAACGAATATTATAAACAATTACAAAACATAAACATACCAATACTAAATGCAGGAGATGGAACAGGAAACCATCCATCACAATCACTATTAGACCTATTAACAATTAGGCAAGAATTTGGAAGATTTGAAGGATTAAAAATAGTAATAGTAGGAGATATAATGCACTCAAGAGTGGCACACACAAATATAAAAGTAATGGAGAGACTAGGAATGATGGTATATACATCAGGACCAATTGAATACAAAGAAGAAGGATTAAATTATGTAGAATTGGATAAAATAATAGATACAGTAGACATAGTAATGTTACTAAGAGTACAACATGAAAGGCATACAAAAAATATGCAAGAAACAACAGAAGAATATCACAAACTACATGGGCTAAATAAAAATAGAGTAGAAAAAATGAAGAAAAATTCAATAATAATGCATCCAGCACCATTTAATAGAGGAGTAGAAATAGCAGATGATATAGTAGAGTGTGAAAAATCTCGTATATTTAAGCAAGTACAAAATGGAGTATATATTAGGATGGCTCTAATCTATATGGCACTAGAAAATTAAGAAAATGTAAAAAAACTATTGTTAAAATAAGTTATCTATGATATATTTTTATCATAGATATTTTTTAAAAGAAAAGTAGGGGTGTAGCTTTATGGAAGAACAAGTACTAGATAAAGACAAAAAAACCATTTTAATAGTAGATGATGAAGAACATATATTAAACATATTATCACATAACTTACAAAAAGAAGGGTATAACACATTAGAAGCACAAGATGGTTTAACAGCTATAGATGTAGCACTAAACCAAAAGCCAGATTTAATACTATTAGATATAATGATTCCAAAAATGGATGGACTAGCAGTATGCAAAAGAATTAGACACACTCTAAACATACCAATACTTATGCTAACTGCAAGAGATGAAGAAATAGATAAAATTTTAGGATTAGAATTAGGTGCAGATGATTATGTAACAAAACCATTTAGCATAAGAGAACTAATGGCAAGAATAAAAGCAAATTTAAGAAAAGTAGAATTATCATCTGGAGAAATTCGGAAATATAGAAAAAGAAGATAATACAAACAAAATAATAGTTGGAGACTTAAGCTTAGACTTAGATAAATTTGAAGTAAAAGTAAAAGGAGAAGTAGTAGATTTAACATTAAGAGAATTTGAAGTATTAAAATATTTAGCAAACCAACCAGGACAAGTAATAACAAGAGAAATTTTACTTGAAAAAGTATGGGGATATGAATATTATGGAGATATAAGAACAGTTGATGTTACAGTAAGAAGAATACGTGAAAAAATAGAAAAAGACACATCAGCTCCTAAAATATTAATAACAAAAAGAGGAGTAGGATATTATATAGCATCTAAATAAAAATGGGTCGAAAGTCTTTAGGCTTTCGACCTTAAAACCAATTATATTAAATAAGATATAAAAAATTAAATGGAATAGCTTATATAAAGTAATAGTTATTTTATAATAATAGTATTAACAAAATAAAACAAATGAAAGGAACACCTATAAAATGGTAAAAAATGTGCAATTAAAAATTATATTAATATTAACTATTATATCTATAATATTAATAGGAGGAGTAGGAGCTTACTTTGTATTAAATTTACAAACATCTTATATAGACATAGCATCAGTAAATGATATAGAAAGTGCAAAAGAAAGTATACAATATATAATAAACAATGGACTAAAAGTATCAATATATGCAGTATGCATACTTTTAGTAATTGCTATAGCGATTATAATATTTGTTATAGTTAAAATAACAATTCCAATAAATAGATTACTAAATAGTGCAAAAAAGGTAACAGTAGGCGAAGAAATAAAAGAAGATAAAAACACAAAAGAAGTGGACGAAATTGCAGGAGCAATAGGAATGATGACATCAGAAATAAAAGAAAATATAAAAGAAGTTTCAAGACAAAAAAAACAAATCGAAACAATATTACTTCATATGACAGATGGAATAATTGCTTTTAATATGGATGGTAAAATAATTTTAGTAAACCCATCAGCAACAAGATTACTAAGAATAATGCCAGAAGATGAAAATTTTGAAAGAATATTTAAAAAACTTAATGTAGAAATTAATATGGAAAAAATTATTTATCTTGACGATTGGACATCATCAGAAGAAAGAATAAGTATAGGAGATAAACATATAAATTTATTTTTTGCGCCATTAAAGGATGAATTAGATAGACCAGCAGGTGTTATGGTTGTAATACAAGATATAACAGAACATGTAAAACTAGATAATATGAGAAAAGAATTTGTAGCAGATGTATCACATGAATTAAAAACTCCAATTACTTCAATAATGGGATATGCAGATACATTACTTGAAGGAGAGTATGATAAAGAAACTCAAGACAAATTTTTAACTGTAATAGCAACAGAAGCAAGAAGAATGGCAAAACTTGTAACAGACCTATTAGCATTATCTAGATTTGATAATAATCAAGTACAAGTTCAAAAGGAAGAATTCGATTTAGGTGAACTTGTAAAAAGATGTCAAGAAAAAGTACAACTTGAAATAAATAAGAAACACCATCATGTAGAATGCTTTGTAACTGCAAATGTTCCACCAGTATATGCTGATAAATATGGGATAGAAAGAGTAGTATTGAATATATTAACAAATAGTATAAAGTACACAAAGGATGAAGGAAACATTAAGATATATGTAGGGTTTGTCTATAATGATGCATATATAAAAGTTATTGATAATGGTATGGGAATTCCAGAAGAAGATTTGTCTAGAATTTTTGATAGGTTTTATAGAGTAGATAAGGCTCGTACAAGAGAAATGGGAGGAACAGGACTGGGACTTTCTATTGCAAAAGAGATACTTGATAAAAATGAGGGAAGTATAGATATAAAGAGTGAACATGGAAAAGGTACAGAAGTTGTAATTCGTGTGCCTACTAAGAAATAGGTTTAGCTTAGGAGTTTTTCATATCACCATGTAAAATTATCATATAGACTGAATAGTAATGCATATATAATTAAATTATTGCAATATCTTGATAAAAGGTGTGGACTAGTATATAATAGTAGGTATGTAGTTTGAAAGGATGAAATGCTAATGAATGAAGAAAATAAAATGAAAATAAAAGATATATTAGAATGGGTATATTGTATAGTAATAGCAGTAGTACTTGCATTAATTGTTAGGTACTTTATAGGTACACCTACAATAGTACAGCAACCATCAATGTGGCCAACATTAAAAGAAGGACAAAGATTAATTTTAAATAGAACAATCAGACTTACAAAGGCTATACCAAATAGGGGAGATATTGTAACATTTGAAGCACCATCAAAAGTATATGTATCAGCAACTGATGCAAACTTAAATAATCCAGTAGCAGAATATAATCATGAAATAAATAATATATTTACTAAATTTAGATATTATGTATTAGAACTTGGAAAAGATAGTTATATAAAAAGAGTAATAGGATTACCAGGAGAACATGTAAAAATAGAAAATGGAAAAGTATATATAAATGGAGAAGAACTAAAAGAAGATTACTTACAACCAAATGTAATAACAGATTCATTAGATGGACCATATACAGATTTAGTTGTTCCAGAAAATTGTGTATTTTTAATGGGAGACAATAGACCTAAAAGCACAGATTCAAGAAGATTTGGTTGCATTCCACTAAACAAATTAGAAAGCAAAGTGTGGATAAGATTTTGGCCTTTTGACCTATTTGGAAAAGTAAAATAGAAATATAAAAACACTATAAAACAAAAAAGGAGTAACAATGAGGTTTGAAAACATAATAGGAAACAGCAAAGCAAAAGAAATACTAACAAACATAGTAAAGCAAAATACACAATTGCATAGTTACATGTTTATAGGACCAAGTGGAATAGGAAAAACTATATTTGCAAAAGAATTTGCAAAAATGATATTATGTGAAAGCATAGAAAATAAACCATGTAATGCTTGTAAATCTTGTATAGAATTAGAAAATAATAACAACCCAGACTTAATAGAAATTATACCAGAAAATGGAACAATAAAAATAGAACAAATAAGAAAGATGCGGAGAAAAGGTATTAGAAAAACCAATAATATCAAACAAAAAAGTATATATAATAAAAGATGCTGATACCATGACAAAAGAAGCAGGAAACAGTTTATTAAAAACACTAGAAGAACCACCAAATTTCATTACAATTATATTAATAGGCTCAAATGAAAGTATGTTTTTAAACACAATAAAATCAAGATGCATAAAAATACCATTTCAAAAAATAGAAGAAAATATATTACAAGAATTTTTAGAAACAAAACACAGTATACACTTATCAGAAAATCTCATAAAAGCATGTGAAGGAAGCATAGAAAAAGCACTTATGATAAATGAAAAAAAAGAACAATATGAAAAAATATCAGAAGTATTTGGTAATATAGAAAATTATAAATTAATAGATGTAATAAAAAAACTAGAATTTATATACAAAAACAAAGAAGACATATATGAAATGCTAGATTATATAAATATAATATTATCAAGTAAGACTAAAAAAATCAAATATATACGGGTATATAGAAGCAGTAGAACAAACGAAAAAGAATTTAAAACAAAATAGTAATTATGATATGTGCATAGATAACATGTTATATAAAATATGGGAGGAATAATATATTGAAAGAAATCATAGGAGTAAGATTTAAAAAGCCAGGAAAAATTTATTTTTTTAGTCCAAATCATAATAAAGTACATGTTGGACAATTTGTTATAGTAGAAACAAGTATGGGTGAAGAATATGCAGAAGTAGTAATAGGAAACAAGTTAATTAAAGAAGAAAAAATAGAAAATGAACTAAGACCAATAATAAGAGTAGCTACACATAAAGATAAATTACATAATGACGAAAATAAAGTTAAAGAAAAAGAAGCATTTAAAATATGTTTAGAACAAATAAAAAAGCACAAATTAGATATGAACCTAATAGACTCAGAATATAAGTTTGATAACTCAAAACTATTATTTTATTTTACAGCAGAAGGAAGAATTGACTTTAGGGATTTAGTAAAAGACCTAGCAAGTATATTTAAAACAAGAATAGAACTACGTCAAATAGGGGTAAGAGATGAAGTAAAAAGGCTTGGAGGAAATGGAATTTGTGGTAGAGAGTTATGTTGTTGTTCATTTTTAGGGAACTTTGAAACAGTATCAATAAAAATGGCAAAAGAACAAAATATATCGTTAAATCCAGCGAAAATATCTGGAAATTGTGGAAGACTTATGTGTTGCCTAAAATATGAAGAAGAAGCGTACTTAGAAAAATTAGCAAAACTTCCAAAAGTAGGAGCAATTGTAAAAACACCAGAAGATGGAGAAGGAGTAGTAGATTCTATAGAAATACTAAAAGAAAAAGTACGTGTTAAATTTAGAGATAAAGATGGATTTTTCTATAAAAAATATAATGCAAGTGATATAAAAATAATAAAAGATGTAATAGAAACAGATGAATTACAAGGTGTAGATAAAGAAGAATTAAAAGAACTAAGAAAATTAGAAAAGTTAGAAGAACAGGATTTAAAAAATCAAGATGAAATATAAAATAAGAAAGTTATAAATTTAGTAGAGAATAAGAACAAAAAATATATATTAGTTTATGAAAGTGGAACAAAAAATATAAACTCTGTATCATTTATAAATAGATTAAAGTTTTTAATGGAAAATTTATAAACCAAGATAAGATTACAATTTAACAATT
>CATKFT010000206.1 GCA_949747745.1 uncultured Clostridia bacterium | reverse complement strand
GTTCTTATCTTTCTTCTTTTTCCATCTTTTGCTGTCATTTCAACTAGGGTACAAATTGTACCCCAGTTGTTATTTAGTTCTTCATCTCTAGCTTTTAGCTTTTTTATATATTGTTTAACATCCACAGAATCTGTTAAAATTTGAACAACATCTTCTACTGAAAAATACCAATCTTCATTGTACCATTTTCTTCTTATTTCTCTTTCCTCAAATAGAGCCAATTTATTTTCTTGCATAATACCACTTCCTCGATTATTTTTGACTATTATATAACATTATTTGTATGTTGTCAAACGTTTGTTTTTATATTCCTTTAAAAATAGCAGTTACTCTTTTATATAGAATAACTGCTTCATTATATTATTTAATAAAAGTACTTTTATTATATTTTCATATCTTTCTTTTAATATTTCTTTAGTTCTTGAACTCAATTTATTATAATCTCTTTCTAGCTTTTTCTTTACAAATTCAGTTCCATCTTCTATTGATAAGCCCATTTCATTTTTACAAAATGCTAAATGAAACAAAGAAGGAATACAATCAAAATGTGCCATAACATCAGCATCAGCTACACATTGTTCTTCTATGGTATTTCTAGGCAAATCTTTACTACCTCTATGTCTTAATACACATTCTTTAACCCTTTCTTTTCTATCTTGTGGATAATCTAATTTTGTTAATAATTCATCTGCTATTTTCACTCCATAAATATTATGTTCTTCTCTAGGTCCAATTTCTGATGGCATCGCTATATCATGTAATAATGCTCCTAATTCTACAATTTCAACATCAGCTTCATATTTTTTTGCTAATTCTATAGAATTTTTTACAACATATTTAATATGGTCGTTCCAAAAATCATAATTATATTTTTGATTATATGTATTACATGTTCTCTTATAATTTTTGCTACTTCATCATGACAATAAATATTTAAAACTTCTTCATAAGTACCTTTTTGCATTGCTAAATCTACAAATCTATATATCCATAACATACCAAATAAATGGTCAATATGTTTGTGTGATATAAATATATTATGAATTTTAGTTAAATCTATATTTGCCTTTTTAAATTGTCCTAATATTCTATTTCCTCCACCTGTATCTACTAATAAATATTCTTTATTACTATTTTCCAATACAAAACAAGTATTAAAATTCTATATAACACTTGCTGTTCCTGTTCCCAAAACTATAATTTTTTCCATTTAACTCTCATCTCCAATTATTTATTTTGCTATCATTTTAACATAAAATTCTAAAAAAAGAAAGTGCTTTTACAAACACTTCCAATTAAGTTTTATCTCCAAACATTCTTATTGTTATTATTAAATTATTACAATATTAAGACAATGTAATGCAACAAGTTGCAACATTCTCTAAATATTGCATAAGTAATCTGTAACTCACTTCGTTCGAACAGCTTACTTAACTGCTCCGCATACCATACCAACTTCTATCGTTACCTTAATTTTATTATTTTCTACTCTTTTAACCTTATTTTTACCTTTTCTATCAAAACTAATAAAATCCTCAAAAGCAGTAAATTGGGCTATTGTATCGAATCTTTTAGATATAGCACCGAGCAACATTCCACGTGTGTGGTGTGGGGCTGAGTGTAAGGTAGTCTTAATATGGAGTAAGTGTTGTTGTAAGGTCATTAGTTTTGGCTATTCATATCACATTCCACCCTAACTCTTACTTTCTTAATTATTCTCTTCTTAAAGTTCCCCTCTTTATCTCTATCGTATGCTATAAAGTTTTGCTTATCAATGAAATCTAACAATACAAAATTTTTATAATCTTCTGTTAATTTACTTCTTTCAACTATATGTTCTTTTGAAACATCCTCTTCTTTTTTGAATATATTTGAACGAGTTTTAACAATAAATCTTAACATGTATGGATCTGCTCGCCCACTCTCATTATACCCTCCAACAATAATATAGTCAACAAGTGCATCAAAAACATCTATATCAAATTCTTCCATAATAGTATTGTCATCAAAAACCTTTTTAAATTTCCTTAAACCTCTTTCTACACTATCATCATCTTCTATTGTATCTTTAATTTTTGTTATTTGAGTGTCTATTTCTTTGATTTTTGCTAAACAGTCTTCTTTCTTTTCTGCATAAGTAGTCTTATCAATAGTTCCATCTAGCATATAATCTAGTAGCTTATTACATTTATTTTTTAATTCTTCTCTTTGTATTTCTAATTTCTTTATATTATCTTTTGGTGTATTATTTCTTGCTACATTTGTTATATTGTTTAAGAAATTATCTACTAATAATTTGTTGTCATTGCATAATAGTTTATAGGCATCTACAAATGATTTTTCTAATACATCTGCTCTCATTATTTTACATTTATTACAGAATTCTTTTCCCATTTTAGCTGCTTTTTGACATAACCATGCAGGTTTTGGATTTGCTGTTGTATATAAACTTCTTCTTGTAAATGTACTTCCACAAAAACCACATCTAATCCTATTACTCATTGGATACTTTCTTCCTACATTTCCTACTTTTCTACTTGCTGACCTACCTCCATTTCGTTCTTTCATTATCTGCTGTACCTTTTCAAATGTTTCTTCATCTATAATTGCTTCATGATGATTAGAAATATAATATTTATCTTCCTCTCCCATATTAGATAATCTCTTATGGCTAATAGGATCTATTGTAAATGTTTTTCCTTGCAATACATCTCCTTTGTATTTTTCATTTTTTAATATTTTTCTTACTGTTGTTTCGCACCATACGTCTTTTCCTTTTGGAGATTTTATTCCCTCTTTTGTTAATTGTCTTGATATACTTTCTGCACCATATCCCTCTAAATATTTTGAATAAATTAGTCTAACTATTTTTGCTTCATCTTCATTTATTGTTAAAGTATTCTCCTCTGAATTATATGTATATCCTAAACAACCACCAAATCCAATAAGTTCTCCCCTTTCCTTTTTCATTTTTAATCCTAGCTTAACATGAGTAGATGTATTTTCGCTTTCTTGTTGTGCTACTGAACTTAATATTGTTAATAATAATTCTCCTGACATTTCTAATGTGTTTATTCCCTCTTCTTCAAAGAATACTGCTACATTATTCTCTTTTAATAGTCTTACATATTTTAAAGTGTCTACTGTATTTCTTGCAAACCTTGATATTGATTTGGTCATTATCATATCAAATTTATTGTCTAGTGCATCTTGTATCATTCTCATAAAGTCATTTCTTTTATAGTCTAATGTTCCAGAAATAGCTTCATCTGCATATATTCCTGCAAATTGCCACTCTGATTTACTATTTATTTTTTCATCATAATACTTTAATTGTGATTGATAACTATTAAATTGTTCTTCATTATCTGTACTTACTCTACAATAGGCACATACTCTTAGCCTTTCTTTAATTGTTGTTCCTGTTACTCTGTTGATTCTCCCGTTTGTTTTCTCTATGACTTGAATTTCCATTATACCTCCGTTCC
>CATKFT010000205.1 GCA_949747745.1 uncultured Clostridia bacterium | reverse complement strand
ATATTATTAGTAAAAGCATAAACATATTATAAGGGAAAATGATATAAAAATAATATGATTATTTTTAATTACACATATCAAAGAAATAGAATAAGAAAGATTTTAAGTTAAAAACTAGAAATCTTTCTTAAACTATATAATACAAGAAAGGATGATTATTTTTTATGAAAGTATTATTAGTAAATGGAGGGCCTCACAAAATTGGATGTACATATACAGCTTTACAAGAGGTTTCAAAAACTTTAAATGAAGAGGGCATTGAAACAGAAATATTTTGGATTGGGGATAAGCCTGTTCGGAGGATGTATTGCTTGCAAAAAATGTAAAGAACTTGGAAAATGTATATTTGATGATGCTGTAAATGAATTTGTAGAAAAAGCAGAAGGTGCTAATGGCTTTATATTTGGCAGTCCAGTACATTATGCAGGGCTAACAGGTAATATGACAGGATTTATGGATAGAGGATTTTATTCAAGTTCTCAAGCAGGAAAAAAGGATATATTTTTATTTAAACCTGTATCAAGTGTTATATCTGCAAGAAGAGCAGGAACTACAGCAAGCTATGACGAATTAAACAAATATTTTGGAATTACACAAATGCCAATTATTTCATCAAGATATTGGAATATGGTACATGGGCAAACACCAGAAGATGTAAAAAAAGATGAAGAGGGTATGCAAATTATGAGAATACTTGGAAGAAATATGGCATATTTTCTAAAATGTATAGAAGCAGGAAAGAAAGCAGGTATAAGCATGCCAAAACAAGAGCAGATTACATTTACGAATTTTATTTGATAAAACTTAAGGTATTTGAAAACGATAATTTGGTGTTAAACATGAATAAATATTCTGTACTTGTTGAAACAGTTATAGTGGATTTGATTTGAGGCTTTGGCAACAAACTAGTGAAAACAGAGGCAAGGGGCATTGCCTCTGTTTTCTTACTAGATAATAGTTTTAATTAAGGGACTATAAAATTTTTAAAAAAATTCTTGCGAAAAAATTTTATTTATGTTAAGATATTAAAACGCCCTTTAAATAAATCTAATAAAAGGAGGAGATTAAAATGAACAAAATTATTACAATTAGTAGGGAATTTGGAAGTGGAGGGAGAGAAATTCGGCAAAAGGTTGTCTGAAAAATTAGGATTTAACTATTATGACCGTGAAATTATTTCAAAGATTGCAAAAGAAACTGGTTTATCTGAACAATATATAAAAAATATTTCTGAAAAAGGTGCAATGCCATATGTATTTGCAAGGTCTTTTTCTATGTATTCATCATTTCAGGGTAAACAAACTGAAATATTAGTTGCCCAAAATAAAGTATTAAAAGAAATTGCTAAAAACGGAAATTCAGTAATTGTAGGTAGAGGAGCAAATGTAATATTAAATGAATATAACCCTATGAATATATTTGTATATGCAGATATGGAATCTAAAATTAAACGTTGCAAAAATAAGGCAGAAATAGAAGAAAATTTATCAGACAAAGAATTAAAAAACAAAATCATGAAAATAGATAAAGATAGAAAAAACTATCATAATCTAATTTCGAATTTAGAGTGGGGAGATAAAAACAATTATCATATGTGTATTAATACTTCTGGAATTGAAGTAAAAACAATTATTTCTTCACTAGCAAATTATATAGAAGACTGGTTTAGAAAGGAGTAAAAAATGACAATACAATTATCGGAACATTTTACATATAAAAAATTGATAAAATTTACAATACCAACGATTATTATGATGATATTTACATCAATATATGGAGTAGTAGATGGAATATTTGTATCAAACTGTGTAGGTGCAGATGCATTTGCAGCAGTAAATTTAATTATGCCAGCAATAATGATTATAGGAGCAATTGGCTTTATGATTGGGACTGGTGGTAGTGCATTAGTTTCAAAAACAATTGGAGAGGGAGATAATGAAAAAGCAAATAAATATTTTTCAATGCTTATATATTTGTTAGTTTTAATAGGAATTATACTAACTTTTATTGGAATAGCTATAGTAAAACCAGCATCAGTTTTACTTGGAGCAGATGAGAATATGCTTAAAGATTGTGTAACTTATGGTACATACTTAATTATATTTTTAGTACCATTTGTATTACAAAACTGTTTTCAAAGTTTTTTAATTGTTGCAGGAAAGCCTACTTTTGGGTTAATTGTATCAATTATTATGGGTGTAATAAATATGTTTTTAGACTATTTATTTATGTATGTATTCAAAATGGGTGTATTTGGTGCAGCTATTGCAACAGGAATAAGCCAAATAATAGGAAGTGTTATTCCTCTTGTATATTTTATTAAAGGTAAAAATTCAAGCTTAAAATTAGTAAAAACAAAATTTGAATTAAAACCAATAATACAATCTTGTGCAAATGGTTCTTCTGAAATGCTAACAAGCTTATCTATGTCTTTAGTTAACATGTTATATAATATGCAACTTATGAAATATATAGGCTCAAATGGTGTAGTTGCATATGGAATTATTATGTATGTAGGCTTCATATTTGTAGGAACATACTTAGGATATGCAATAGGAACAGCACCAATTATAGGTTATCATTATGGAGCAGGAAATAATGATGAATTAAAAAGTTTATTAAAGAAAAGCTTTAAATTAATATTAATAACATCTATTGTTTTAACAGGACTTGCAGAGATATTATCAAAATTACTTGCTTCAATATTTGTAAGTTATGATATAGAATTACTTGAAATGACAACAAGAGCAATTAGGCTATTTGCACTTTCATATATTATAAGTGGATTTAACATATTTGCATCATCATTCTTTACAGCATTAAATAATGGAGCAGTTTCAGCTGCAATATCATTTTTAAGAACATTAGTATTCCAAATAACAATGATATTTGTACTTCCAGCAATAATAGGAATAGATGGAATTTGGCTTGCTGTAGTAGTTGCAGAAGCGTTAGCTTTAATTGTAAGTATAGTATTTTTAAAGATTAATAAGAAAAAGTATCAATATGGGTAATATGCTTCAAAAGTAATTTCAGCACTAATAACTATTATATAATGAATTCAATTAATACAAATCAAATGATAGATTTAAATGCAATAAAAATGATTATGTATGAAGCGATTTTGCTATACACAGTATATAATCTTTTATTATGAATTAGGGAAAAAACTTTTTGAAAAAGGTGTTAATGTTGAATAAATAACTAAAAACATATAAGAGTTTCCACTACTGGAGACTCTCGTATGCTTTTTCGCATTACAATGCAAAAATAATCATATGAAGAAGAATTGTATGATATAGGTGATACATACAGCTACACCAACAGAAACAGTGTAACTTAAAATGTCTTTAATTGTAGCAGAAATAGCGTCAGAGTTGTCTTTGTTCGACTTCATATTAATCCTCCTATAAAAATTATTTTTTTTGTAAATTATTGTTAGTAAATCATAGAAATTATACTAAACTATATAAATCAATTATAACAAATTTATTATAAAAAGTCAAATTTCATACAAACAAATTTTTTGTGTATGAAAGAAATATGACAATGTCTTAAGTAAAGAAATGAGAAAATATATTAAAATTTAAAATAATTTTGTCAAACCAATTTTGTAGGTTTATTTCATGAAATATATTTTTTGCAAAAATGCTATACAAAACAGAAAAATATGTTAAAATATATTATTATAAAAACATATAAAACTAATAATGTATTATACTTAAAATACATTAAGTTAAAAGAAAGGAGATTATGATTATTTAAACTATTAAATACATCATAAAAAAGAAATATGATAGACAAAAACATGAGCGAAAAAGAAAAAAAGTTAGCAGGAGAAATTTATGATTCTAACAAAGAGGACTTTATAAAAGATATATATAATGCACAAGATAAATGTTTTGAATATAATCAGATTAAACCATCAAAGCTAGAAGAAAGAAAAGAATTAATGAAAACAATACTAGGAAAAACAAAACAAAATTTTTTAATAGAGCAGCCTTTTATATGTGATTATGGATATAATATTGAAATTGGAGAAAAATTTTATTCAAATCATAATTTAACAATACTTGATGCAAATAAAGTAAAATTTGGAGATAATGTATACATTGGTCCAAATTGTAGTTTCTATACAGTAGGACATCCAATAGATTATGTAGAAAGAAACAAAGGATTAGAATATGCAAAACCAATTAAAGTTGGAAATAATGTATGGATTGGTGGAAATGTAGTAATTCTTCCGGGAGTAACAATAGGAGACAATGTTGTAATCGGAGCAGGAAGTGTTGTAACAAAAGATATACCATCAAATAGAGTAGCAGTAGGAAATCCTTGCAAAGTAATAAAACAAATTTAGAAAGGGGAAAAGTATATGGCAACATCAAAAGATTATAGAGATTTTATACTAGAACAATTAAGTCTATTAGAAAATATAACATGTAGAAGTATGATGGGAGAATACTTACTATACTATAACAGTATTTTATTTGGAGGAATATATGATAGTAGATTACTTATAAAAATTGTTGAAAGCAACAAAAAATATAATATGGAAGAGCAAATACCTTATAAAGGTGCTAAACCAATGTATTTAATTTCTGATATAGATAATAAGGAAAAAATAAAAGAAATTATAATTGAAACTTGTAAGGATTTACCGATTAAGAAATAAAAATACTCATTTATTAGTGAATTTCGTAAAATATTAAATTTTTTAAATATTTTATGAAATTCCTATAATTCCTTTATAAAATGGCTATACAAAATGAATAAAATATGATAGTATGTTTATATTAATAAATAAAAAGATAAAAGGAGATAAGATTATGAAAAAAGTAATTATTGGGATTGTAGCAGTTATAGCTATAGCTATTGTAATTGTATCAATTGTTATGTTTTCAAAAAATGAAGAAGAAACAAACAAAGGAGGGGTGCAAATACAAACAGCTGAAAAAATGCAAGAAGTATTAAATAATATAAATACAAAACTTGCAGATAAACTTCCAGGTTTAGAAATACGTGAAGTTGATATAACAGATGAATATGCATTTACTTCTACAACAGGGTTAAAAACAAATAATAATGTAGAAGCGGTAGTAGTTTCTGAACCATTTATTAGTTCTCAAGCATTTTCAGCAGTGATGGTAAAAGTTTCAAAAAATGCAAATATTGAAGAAATGAAACAAGAAATGCTAAATAATATAGACACAAGAAAATGGATATGCGTTTCAGCACAAAAAGTATGGGTTACAAACTATGGAGATATAATCTTTTTAGTAATGTCAGATGAAGAGTGGGGACAACCTGTATATGATGAATTTAAACAAGCAGTAGGTGGCAAAGTAGGAAAAGAGTTAGAAAGAACAGAAGAAATGTAGGAGGAAAAGGAGTGCTTTTTTCAAGTATTAACTTTTTATACTATTTTTTACCATGTGTATTAATATTATATTTTATTACGCCAACAAAATATAAAAATAGCATATTACTAATAAGCTCCCTATTATTTTACTTCTATGGGGAGCCAATTTATATATTAGTTATGTTAGTAAGTATATTATCAGCATATATACATGGAATTTTAATAGATAAATATACAAAATTTAAAAAAATATTTTTAATATCATCTATTGTCTTGAGTTTAGGGACATTAGGTTTATTTAAGTATTCAGATTTTGCTATTACAAACTTGAATACTATACTAAATATAGATATAAAATTATTAAAATTAACATTACCAATAGGGATTTCTTTTTATACATTTCAAATACTAAGTTATATTATAGATGTGTATAAGGGAAAAGTTGAATGTCAAAAAAGTATAATTAAACTTGCAACATATGTTTCACTATTTCCACAACTAGTAGCAGGACCGATTGTGCGTTATATAGATGTTGAAAAAGAACTTACTAAAAGGAAACATACATTTGAAAACATATCAAAAGGAATTAATAGATTTTGTATTGGAATTTCAAAAAAAGTGTTAATTGCAAACCAATTAGGAGAATTATGCCAAATATTTTTACAAACAAATGATAAAAGTATAGCATTTTATTGGATTTATGGAATAGCATTTAGCCTTCAAATTTATTTTGACTTTTCTGCATATTCTGATATGGCAATAGGACTTGGAAAAATATTTGGATTTAATTTCTTAGAAAATTTTAATTATCCATACATTTCAAAAAGCATTACTGAATTTTGGAGAAGGTGGCATATTTCGTTAAGTTCATGGTTTAAAGACTATGTATATATACCATTAGGAGGAAATAGAGTTTCCAAAATAAAATTAATTAGAAATATTTTAACTGTATGGATGTTAACAGGTCTTTGGCATGGAGCAAATTGGACATTTATTTTATGGGGACTATTATTTGGAATATTGCTAATTATAGAAAAGTTATTTTTACTAGAAAAGCTAGAAAAAATGCCTAAACTAATACAACACATTTATGTTATTTTTATAGTTATGATTAGTTTTATTTTGTTTAATGCCAATAATTTAGGAGATGCTATAAACCAAATAATAGGGTTATTTGGAGCAAATGGGGAAGAGTTTATAAATAACTATACAATATACTATTTAAAAAATTACTTTATAATTTTTGTTATAGCAATAATTGGTGCTACACCATTTTTAAAAAATACAATAACCAAATTAAAGCAAAAAGAAAATATTAGAAAAGTAATTAATATTTTTGAGCCTATTTTTCTAATAACTATATTATTAATAGTTACAGCATATTTAGTAGATAGCTCATATAATCCATTTTTATATTTTAGATTTTAAATTACTAGATAATTATTTAATGAAATGTAAAATATTAAGAAAGTGGTTATATTAATGCCTAATTATAACTTTTAAAAACTAATCTGTAACAATAAAAAATAAGGGAGAAAAATAAATGTCAGATAAAACTAAAAATATAGTAGTAACATGTACTTTTATCTTAATACTTAGTTTACTGTTTTTAGTAAATTTATTAAAACAAGACACAGAAGTTTCTATAACAGAAAGAAGAAAACTTGCTAAATTTCCAAATATAACTATTAAGAGTTTATTAGAGGGAAGCTTTAGTACTAAATTTGAAAAATATACTACAGACCAAATTATAAAAAGAGAGGATTTCAGAAAACTAAAGTCAGCATTAGAGTTCAATTTATTTAGAAAAAAAGACAATAATGGAATTTACATGTATAAAAACAGCATGATAAAAATGGAATATCCATTAAATGAAGCATCAATACTGCATGCTACAAAAAAGATAAATGAAATACAAGAAAAATATTTAAAAGATATAAAATGTTATTACTCTATAATTCCAGATAAAAATTACTTTACAAATAAAAAAGAATACATTTGTATGGATTATGAAAAATTACAAAATATTATGAAAGAAAACTTAACGAAAATGGAATATATTAATATTTTTGATTGTTTAGAATTAGAGGATTACTATAAAACAGATATACATTGGAAACAAGAAAATTTACAAAAGGTAGTTAATCAAATAAGTAGTAAAATAGGATTTAATAATAGATTGACAACTCCATATAAGAAAAAAGAAATAATAGAATTTGATGGAACATATGCAGGAGAATTTCCACAAAAAGAAGACAAAGACAAGATTTGTATTTTGACAAATGAAATAATACAAAATGCAAAAGTATATAATTATGAAACTAAAAACGAAACTAAAGTATATGATAAAGACAAGATAAATAGTAATGATAAATATGATATATATTTATCTGGAAGTACACCATTAATTACAATAACAAATGAAAATGCAAAACAAAGTAAGGAACTAATAGTATTTAGAGATTCTTTTGCAAGTAGTTTAATTCCATTATTTGTAGAAGGATATAGTAAAATTACTTTAGTAGATATTAGATATATAAGAAGCCAAGATATAGAAAGATATATAGAATTTAAAGACCAAGAAGTATTATTTTTATATAGTACATTAGTATTAAATAACAGTAGCATATTAAAGTAGTATATTAAAATAGACAAATATTATAAAAGTTGTGATATTTGATGAAATTCCCCTAAGTATTAAGGCGATGTCGCAAAGTTTGAGTGGGAATTTATGCCATAGAACAGAAAAAGCGTACATCCATATGAAGCTACTTTGTACTATAATTGGCTGTGAATTGTAACATCTTAGTAATAAATAGTTCAACATTTTCATTAAACTTATTTACATAATGGTAGCAAAAGTATTATAATAGTGATGATAAATAAATAACATTGTTTTAAAGGGTTAGTTAGGTATAAGGGGGATTTTTAAAATTGAATACTATTATTGAAGTTAGAAATTTAATCAAACAATATAAAAATTTAAAAGCAGTAGATGATTTATCGTTTGAAGTGTATGAAGGTGAGATTCTAGGTTTACTTCGGACCAAATGGAAGTGGCAAATCAACAACAATTAATTGTATTTTATCTTTATTAAATTTTGATAAAGGAACAATAAAAATATTTGGAAAAGAAATGCGGGCCAGATGCTTATGATATAAAAGCACAATTAGGTGTCATATTTCAGGATGTAGCAGTATTTGAAGAACTAACAGTATATGAAAATATTGACTATTTTTGTGGACTGTATATTAAAGACAAGAATACAAAAAAACAATATATTGAAGAAGCAATCGATTTAGTAGGATTAGAAGAATTTAAAAAATTTTATCCAAAACAATTATCAGGTGGATTACTACGAAGATTAAATATAGCATGTGGTATAGCACATAAACCTAAATTAATCTTTTTAGATGAACCAACAGTAGCAGTAGATCCTCAAAGTAGAAACAATATATTAGAGGGTATTAAAAAATTAAGAGACAATGGAGCAACTATTATTTATACGACACATTATATGGAAGAAGTTGAAATTATTTGTGATAGAGTAATTATTCTTGATAAAGGAAAAGTGATTGCAACAGGTAGTTGCGATGAACTAAAAGAATTATCCAAAATAGAAGAAAAAGTTACAGTTGAAATAAATGATTTAGAAGAAAAATATATACATAAAATAAAAGAATTAGAAAATATAGATGAAGTAACATATGATGGGAACATATTACTTATTAAATACAAAAAGGGAAAGAACAATTTAATAGACTTTGTCGATTATCTGAAAAAAGAAAATATCAAGTACAACAAAATATATTCAGAAAGGTCAACTCTTAATGATGTATTTTTAGAGCTTACAGGAAAGGAGCTTAGAGATTAATGTTTATACATAATTTGAAATATTCTTTCAAAACTCTTTTTGCAGATAAAATGTTAATATTTTGGACATTTGCGTTTCCAATTATTTTAGGAACATTTTTTAATATGGCTTTTTCAAATATTGAAAATAGTGAAAAACTAGAGATAATAAATATAGCAATTATTGATAATGAGAATTTTAAAAATAATGAAACATACATAGAGTCATTTAAAGAATTAAGTGATGAAAAAAATGAAGATAGGCTATTTTCTATACAATATACTAACGAAAAAGAAGCAAAAGAACTATTACAAAATGATAATATAATAGGATATATGATATTAGAGGAAAGACCTAAAATAGTAGTTAAAGAAAATGGAATTAATGAAACGATTTTTAAATATGTAACAGAAGAAATAGCACAAACAACTAATATAATAAACAATATTGCTGAGGAAGAAATAAAAAAAGAAATACTAACAGGAAATTATAATATAGATAATGAAAAAATTTATAAAAATATATTAGAAATGATACAAAAACAAGAAGCTAATATAGAAGATATATCAAATGATAATTTAAGTTATACAATGATAGAATTTTATACATTAATTGCAATGACTTGCTTATATTCGGGAATATTAGGCGTGGTAGCAATTAATAAAAATTTAGCTAATATGAGCAGTAATGGGAAAAGAGTATCAGTTGCTCCAATACCAAAAAAGACGATAGTTTTAAGTAGCGTTATTGCAAGTTATGTAACACAATTGATAGGATTAACTTTACTATTTATTTATACAATATTTGTATTAAAAGTAAATTATGGAACAAATTTACCACTAATCATTTTATTAGGTATAGTAGGAAGTTTAGCGGGCTTATCAATGGGAATTGCTATTGGAAGTGTATTAAAAACAAATGAAACAATAAAAACAGGTATTATAATGTCAGTTACAATGTTAGGATGTTTTTTATCTGGAATGATGGGAATTACAATGAAATATATAATTGATAAAAACATACCAATTATTAACAAAATAAATCCTGCAAGCATGATAACAGATGGATTTTATTCATTATACTATTATGATACACTAGATAGATTCTATTTTAATATTGCAAGTTTATTAGTATTTTCGTTCATAATGATTGTAATATCATATTTCAGTTTAAGGAGGCAAAAATATGACAGTATTTAAAACATTTTTAAAAATAGTAAATAAATATAAGGTAACAATCATTATGTATACAGTTATTTTAGTTGCTTTTGGTGTATTTAACATGCAAACAAGTGAAAATTCTACTACATTTGTAGCAAGTAAGCCAGATATTTTAATTATAAACGAAGATGAAGAAATTGGATTAACACGGAAATTTAGTAAAATACATAAAAGATAATAGTAACATTATAGATATAAAAAATAATGAAGAAGCTATAAATGATGCACTTTTTTACAGAGATGTAAATTATATTATCTATATACCTAAAAATTATAGGCAGGACTTTTTGGATGGGAAAAATCCAAAAATTGAAATAAAAAGTACAAAAGATTATCAAGCAAGCCTTGCTGAAATGATGCTTGAAAGATATATATGTGTTGCAAATACATATCAAAAAAAAGTAAAATTAGAAGATGAACTAATAAGCAAAATAAATGAAACTTTATCAAACAAAACAGATATTGAAGTTACTTCAAAATTGGATACAGATAATTTATCAAAAGCTACGTTTTATTACAATTTTGCAAGCTATAGTATTTTAGCAGGTGCAGTATATTTAATTTGTTTAGTAATAGCTAGCTTTAATAAAGAAGAAGTAAGAAAAAGAACAATTATTAGTAGTATGAATTATAAAAAGCATAGTAGACAATTATTAATATCAAATGGAGCACTTGCAATAACATTATGGTTACTTTATATAGTTTTAAGTTTTATAATAGTTGGTAAAGCAATGTTTACGGTACATGGAATTATATTAATGATAAATTCATTTGTATTTTCGATATGTGCTTTAACAATAGCAATTTTAATAGCAAATTTAGTAAATAATAAAAATGCAATAAATGGAATAGTTAATGTTGTAGCACTTGGGTCTAGTTTCTTATGTGGTGCTTTTGTACCAATAGAGTGGTTACCAGATACAGTATTAAAAATAGCACATATTTTGCCAACATATTGGTATATACAAAATAATGAAATTGTTAAAAAATTAGAAACAATTAATTTTGAAACTTTAAAGCCGATAATAGTTAATATGGGAGTAGTAGTAATATTTTCAATTATATTTATAATATTAACAAATATCATATTAAAAAAGAAAAGGAAAATTGCATAAGTTAAATAAAATGTTATAAAAAATTAACTAATAAAATAATTTAGAAAAGGTAAAAGAAAAGATGTATTGTATATGATAAAAAGATATAAACAAAGTGAAATTGATGAATCAGCCAATATACCAATTTGCTACTATATCAAGCATTAGTGCTGAATTAATTTTTGCTTTTGAAAAAATAATGTGATAAATAAATTAGTTAGAAAGAAGATATTAAAATGGCAAAGTATATAAAAGAAGAAGAAATAAATGATAATACTATACTTGAAATATCAAATGATATAAAGAGAGGTAAAATAATAGTTTTTAAAACTGATACAGTATATGGTATTGGAACAAATGCCTTTGATAAGGAAGCTTGTAAAAAAGTTTATGAAATAAAAGGAAGATCTGAACAAAAACCACTATGTGTATTAATCTCGGATATGTCTATGTTAAAGAAAATGGTAGATTGCATTAGCCCAATAGAAAAAAAATTGATGGATGCATTTTGGCCTGGTCCGCTGACAATAAAATTTAGAAAAAAAGAAAATGTTTTACCTGATATTATTTCTGCAGGAGATGAATTTGTTAGAGTTAGGTTATTAAAAGATGGACTTGCTTATAACATTGTTAAAGCATCAGGAGTACCAATTGTTGCTCCAAGTGCAAATATTTCTGGAAATCCAACAGGAGTAAACATTAAAAATATTATTAATGAATTAAATGATAAAGTAGATTATATATTAGACAGTGGAAATGTAAATAATGATATCACTTCTACAATTGTAGAGATAAATAATGAAAAAGTAATTATTATAAGAGAAGGCAGAATAAAAAGAAAAGAAATAGCTAAAGTAATAGAATCAATTAATTGAATTTTTAAAAGTAGATTAATCAAATTATTATGCTACTTGTCTCATGAAAGAAAAGGAGAAGAATAATGGCTTTAATAAGTGTAAATAATTTAACATTTGGATATGAGGGAAATTATAGTAATATATTTGAAAATGTCTCATTTAATATAGATACTGACTGGAAATTAGGTTTAATTGGTAGAAATGGTAAAGGAAAGACTACTTTTTTAAAATTATTACAAGGAAAATATGAATATAATGGAACAATATCAAAAAATGTAGATTTTGATTATTTTCCTTTTGAAGTGACAAATAAAGATAGAATATCAATAGAAATTGTTTATGAGATTGCTCCAAATGCTGAAGATTGGGAAATTATAAAAGAATTAAATTTACTTAATACTGATGCAGAAATTTTATATAGAAATTTTAACCTATTAAGTGGTGGAGAACAAGTAAAAATACTATTAATAAGTTTATTTTTAAAAGGAAATAATTTCTTACTTATAGATGAGCCTACAAACCATTTAGACATTGAAACAAGAAATAATGTAGTTAACTATTTAGAAAATAAAAAAGGATTTATAGTGGTTTCTCATGATAGGAAATTTTTAGATAAAATAGTAAATCATATAATTGCTATAAACAATATTAATATTGAAGTAGTGCAAGGTAATTTTTCATCTTGGAAAGAAAACAAAGATAGACAGGACAATTTTGAAATGATGCAAAATGAAAAATTACAAAAAGATATAAATAGGCTTGAAATTGCCTCTAAAAATTCTGAAAAATGGTCAAATGAAGCTGAAAAGGCAAAGAGCAAAAAATATAATCCAGAAAGTAAAATAGATAAAGGATATATAGGACACAAAGCTGCTAAAATGATGAAAACTTCAAAAGTTATGGAACAAAGAACTAAAAAAGCAATAGATGAAAAAAATAACTTATTAAAAAATGTAGATAAAAATGATACTTTAAAAATTATCCCTATAGAAAGTAATAAAAATCCATTAGTTTTAGCAAATAACTTACAAATAAAATTTAATGAACAAACAATATTTAATCCAATTTCCTTTGAAATAAATAATGGAGATAGGGTTGCAATAATTGGTAAAAATGGTATTGGAAAATCAAGTATATTAAAACTTATTTTAGGAAAAGAAATACAATATAATGGACAGCTTAAAGTAGCAAATAATTTAAAAATATCTTATGTATCACAAAGTACAGATAAAGTAAATGGAAATTTAAAATTATTTGCAAAGGAAAATAAAATAGATGAAAGTATTTTTAAAGCAATGCTAATAAAAATGGGAGTATCAAAATCTGATTTTGATACTAATATACAAAATATGAGTGAGGGGCAGAAGAAAAAAGTTTTAATTGCAAAAAGTATATCAGAACAAGCCCATATTTACATATGGGATGAACCTTTAAATTATATCGACATATTAACAAAAATACAAATAGAAGAGGCTATTTTAAATTATAAACCTACACTTATTTTTGTTGAACATGACGAAACATTTACACAAAAAGTGGCAACAAAAATTATAAATTTAAATAAGGACATTTCATGAAATATCCCTAAAAGTCATGTAATTTAGTTGAAAATCACACGACTTTTATTATATAATCAAAATGAAAGATAGTAATTATATGGATAAAGGAGTACAGAAATATTATGGGAGGAATAAGTGTATTATTTTTAATGAGTATATTATCATTTATGTTTTTTACTTTTATTGCCATATTTTTAGCAATTATAGTTTATGTAATAATAACCTATATTTTTGAAAGTATATCAATTATGAATATGAGCAAAAATCTACAATACAAAGCAACATTCGCAGCTTGGATTCCATTTTATAATAAATATTTATTAAGTAAAATAGCAGGAAGTAAAATATTAGGACTAATATTAACATTGTTTAATATTGGAACTGTATGTATAGGGTTGTATTGTTATTTTCAAAATGAATTTAATTATATAGTTTTCATTATGTTTTTAATATGTATATTTGTTGGATTTATATTAGATATTGTAGTATCACACAAAATATATATAAATGTAACCCCAAAATATGGAGATATTTTAACAGTACTAAGTGTATTAACTTTTGGTATTTTAAGACCTATATTTCTTTTTATAATTAGAAATAAGATAAACAGGGAAAATGATAAAGAACTTATATGAATTACATAAGTAGATAGGTAATTAAGCTCAGTCGAATTTCATAAATAATGTTATGATAAATTCAAGAAATATCAGAAGTATTAGGAGAATCTACCAATACCATAAAGTGGAGATATTATAAGTCTATTTATTCATTAAGAATAATGTTAAGTAATTTAAGTATATTCATTATAACTGTAATATTGGGAATTAGAAGTATAAAAAATGAAAAGAAAAATTTAGAAATTATAGAAACTGAAGATAAAATACATGAAGATACAAACTAAATAAAAGAAAAAAATTATCTAAATAATAGAAAGGTAAAAGGTGAGGTTATGAAAAAGAAAAACATTGTGATTTTAGTAATACTAGTAGTATTAGTAATATTACTTTTTCCAATTCCAATGAAGTTAAAAGATGGAGGAAATGTAAAATATAAATCTTTGTTATATACAATAACTGATTATAATAAGTTAGCACAAGAGGGAGGTAGTACAAAATATATTGAGGGTATAAAAATAGAACTATTAGGAGTAGAAATTATTAATACTACTAATGAGAAAGAAAATCTACCTACAAATATTGTAAAGAAATCTAATGAAGAAAATCTATATGATACAGAAGATACCAAGCATAGCAGTTTTGTAGGTACAATATTAGAAGAAACAACAAAATATATGATAGTAGAGCCAAATGAAGATGAAGAAGAAAGAAAATCATCAGATAAAATACAAATAAATTATGGAACAGATCATATAGATTATTTGTATGGAGTAGGAAGAAAAGTAGTTATACATTATACAGGAGCAATAATGGAAACTTATCCAGCACAGATAAATTCAGACACAGTATCAATAGATGGATATGAAGACTTTGAGATTACAGTAAAAGAATCAAAGAATATAGAAAAAAAGAAAATTTTAAACAATAAAGAATTATTAGCGGATAGTCGAGATTTTAATCTATATTATTATGGATTAGATGAAGTAAATGTAAGCGTAGATAATAAAAATATGTCATTAGAAGAAGCTTTAAAAAGTGGAAAAATAACATTAAGCGGAATAGAGAAAAAAGCAAATAAAGATTTCCCAAATGCTATATCTTATAAAGATGGTGGAAGTATGGAATATCATTACAAAGATTATGCTATTATAAAAGTACATAAATTAGATGGGAATAGAGATGTATATATAGGTGTTACAAATATGAAACTTAGTGATTTGGAATTGTAATTATAAGACTGATAGTTTATCATATTATAATTATTACAATTTCCTAAATAGATTAATTATAGATTTTAGATAATTTTATGAATGCATAGCAAGAAGAGAAATATGTAAGTAAAATGCTATTTTAAAAAGAAGATATTAAGAAATTATATCTTCTTTTTAGAATAGCAGATATATGTCATATTTATATGATATAATACTTGTAAGAAGAATTTAAGAAAGTTAATGGAGAGGATTATAAATGGATAAAGAAATATTGCTATCAAATATAAATAAAATACATACTACCCAAATGGGTATATGTAGAATTAAGAAAAATCTTAAATTAGATAATGATAATGTAGTTCAATATTGTAGAGATAAAGTTTTAGATAAGAGTTGCAATATATACAAACAAGGGAAAAATTGGTATTGTGAAGTTGATGATATAATAATAACAATTAACTCATATAGTTATACAATTATTACAGTGCATATTAAAAAATAAATCATAAAATAAAAAATCATAAAAGAGAAAGAGAGAGACTGAAAATGATTAAAGATGTACTAAATAATACTAAAATTGCAGGAAGCTATAAGCCTAATATCTCAAAAAATTAATGGGGAAAATGTAGATTGGAGTGAAATGAAATTCAAACAAACAGGTAGAGTTGATGATGAATATAGATTTCAAGCTTACTTTATAAATGAAATTATTAATAATGAACAGTTTAAAAATATATTAGGAGTTAAAGAATTATATTTTATTGGTTCTGAAGTGATTTTGCATGAAGGAGTAAGACAGACAAGACGAAAGCCAGATGTTGTGGCTCATGATGGAAGAGGAAAAATATTTTTATTTGAATTAAAAAGAAATGGTAGTAAAGATAAAGCAATAGAACAAGTTAATGATTATATAGAGTATTATGGTGAAAGCGAAAACTACAAAGAATTACTTTTAAATTATCCAATGACAGAAGTTAAAGAAATAAAAGAATATAATGGATGGGCAGTAGAGGGAAATGAAGGAAAAAGAAACATTGAAAAAGTTAAAGACAAATATATTAAAATTTCATAGGAAGTAGTTTATGAAATTTATAATTTAGTTTATCAAAATATAATAAAGGTCTTAAACTAGTAGCTTTAGTTAAAGGAAAATGGATGATTTGTTAATTATTGAAAAATAGAAGATGTAGTTGTAGGAACAAGCATTCCGTATAATTATGAAAAATCAAGATTTTAGGAGTGATAAAAATTATGGCAATGTGGAATCCTTGGAGAGGTTGTAAAAAATGTAGTGATGGATGTTTACATTGCTATATTCATAAAGGGGATACAAAAAGAAATATAAATACTAATGAAATTATAAAGACAAAAGATTTTGAAAAACCGATAGAGAAAATAAAAAATGGCAATTATAAAATGAAAGCTGGAATTGTTTATTTATGTTTTTCTACAAATTTTCTTATTGAAGAAGCAGACGAGTGGAGAAATGAATGCTGGAAAATGATTAAAGAAAGACAAGATT
>CATKFT010000204.1 GCA_949747745.1 uncultured Clostridia bacterium | reverse complement strand
TGAAATAGCATAAATTCTTTGTAACATTTTATTTTTTTCACTACCTTTCCAGTATGCACTAGAAGATGATAATATTTTTACAGCTTTTACTTTTCCTGTACTTTCTAAGTGTGGTCCTGCACATAGGTCTGTAAAATCTCCTTGCTTATAAAAAGATATTTCTTCTCCCTCTGGTAAATCTTGTATTAATTCTACCTTATATGGCTCATTTTTCTCATTCATAAGTTCAATTGCTTCTTTTCTTGGTAAAGTAAATTTTTCAATTTCTAAATCTTCTTTTATTATTTTTTTCATTTCTTCTTCTATTTTTAATTTATCTTCATCTGTAAATGGTTTTTCTACATCAAAATCATAATAAAATCCTTCATCTATACTTGGACCTATTGCAAGTTTAGCTTCTGGAAATAATCTTTTTACTGCTTGTGCCATAATATGTGATGTTGTATGCCAGTATGCCTTTTTACCATTTAAATCACTATCAAATGTTAATATATTTAAGTTTGCATCTTCTTCTAAACAATATCTTAAATCTTTTATCTCTCCATTTACTTCCGCTGCTGTTGCAACTCTTGCAAGTCCTTCACTAATCTCTTTTGCAAGTTCTAATATAGATATCCCTTTTTCTACTTCCTTAACTGAGCCATCTTTTAATGTTATTTTTATCATATTTTTATACCTCCTAAAATTTATTTTTAATTAAAATAGTTTATCTTGAAAACAAAAATTGCCTACATAAATACAAAAATACACTCCTATAAGCTTTATTATGCTTATAGGGGTGCTTTTTTTACACGGTTCCACCCTAATTTTAACTTAATTTAATGATTATAACGTTATCAAAACGTCTAGTTTTTCTAGAAACTTTGCAAGGTAGTTTTTCGAGATATGTTTTCTTATAATGGCTTTCAGCCTAGGACCATTACTCTCTTTTAGAAACAATTATCCTACTTTTCTTGCTCAAATGTTTTTTATATCTATAAATTATATTACTCTCTTTTTATTATTTTGTCAATACAAATTCTAAAATTTATATTGTATCAACCTGCTTTTGTAATCTATATATATCTTGTTCTAATGTATTTATAGTTTCTTGTTTTTCAAAACTATGAACAAAATATCCTACAACAAATCCTAACACAAAAATTCCTACAACTAAAAGAACACTTTTTATCCATTGTTCCTTTTGGTACATCTCTTTATCATATATTTTCATATAAGCATTCCTTCTTTCTATTTTTTATCATATCCTGGTTTTCCAAGTAATCTAAACATGTTTTTTTTGTATTCTTCAACTCCTGGCTGATTAAATGGATTAACTCCTAAAAGGTTTCCAGATACTGCACACGCAAGTTCAAAAAAATATATTAATTCACCTATTGTTTCTTCATCTAATTTCTTTAAGTTTATTATAATATTTGGAACATCACCTGCAAGATGTGCTTCTATTGTTCCAAGCATTGCTTGTTTATTTACAAAGTCTAATGTTTTTCCAGAAACAAAGTTCATACCGTCTAAGTTGTCTTCATCTTGCTTTATTGTAATATCACTATTTGGAATTTCTATATTTATTACTGTTTCAAATAGATTTCTTCTTCCTTCTTGTATATATTGACCCATAGAGTGTAAATCAGTAGTAAAGTCTACTCCTGCTGGAAAAATTCCTTTTTGGTCTTTTCCTTCACTTTCTCCATATAATTGTTTCCACCATTCTGTAAAATAATGCATTTTAGGTTCGTAGTTTACTAATATTTCAATATCTTTTTTACTCTTATATAATATATTTCTTGTTACAGCATATTTATAACACTCATTATACTTTAAATTATTATCTATATATTTATCTTGCGCAATTTTAGCTCCTAACATTAATTTGTTTATATCAATTCCTGCTACCGCTATTGGCAATAACCCTACTGCTGTTAGTACAGAATATCGTCCTCCTATATTATCTGGTATTACAAAACATTCATAGCCTTCATTATCTGCAAGTTTTTTTAATGCTCCTTTTTCCTTATCTGTTGTACAATAAATTCTTTTTCTTGCTTCTTCCACTCCATATTTACTTTCAAGAAATTCTCTAAAAATTCTAAATGCAATTGCTGGTTCTGTAGTAGTTCCAGATTTTGATATAACATTAATAGATATATCTTTATCCCCTATTATATCTATTAAATCGTTTATATAGTTTGGGCTTAAATTGTTTCCTGCATATAAAATTTGTGGTGTATCATTTTCTTTTAATGAATAAAATGTATGACTTAATGCTTGTATTACAGCTCTTGCTCCTAAGTATGAACCTCCTATACCTATGCATAAAAATATCTGTGAATTCTTTTTTATTTTTTCAGCCGCTTTTTTTATTCTATTAAATTCTTCTTTGTCATAATTTGATGGCAAGTTAAGCCAACCTAAAAATTCTCCTTCGTCATTTGCTTTATCATGTAATGTAGCATGTATTGTTTTTATATCTTCTTCATATTCCATAATATCTTCTAATTCTATATTTGTATTATTAAAATCTAATTTTATATTTGACATACTTTACATCTCCTTTTACTTTTGTATTATATGCATATTTTATAATAAGTATTTAGGTTCTGCAATAGTTTTATAAAAATTATTGCTTCATCAAGCTCCTACTTTTTTCTAAAAACCATTATCCAGTAACCTTCATCAGTTACTAAATAATGCTTTTTTGTACTAGACTTCCTAAAAAAGATTAAATATAAATATTCAAAACGAGTTCTTTTTTAATTTTATCTTGTAACCTTCATCATTTCAATAGCTTTTTGCAATTGGTTATCATCTTTTTCTTCTACAACCAATAACTCTTCTAATTTTTCATCTAATTTAACTTCTACATCTGGTGTAATTCCTACTTTATTTATTTTATTTCTATTTGGTGTAAAGTATTCATTTGTTGTTATTTTAAGTCCACTTCCATCAACCAATGTTAATAATTCTTGAATAACACCTTTGCCATATGTTGTTTCACCTACTATTGTAGCTTTTTTATTATCTTTTAATGCTCCTGCAAGTATTTCTGATGCACTTGCTGTACTTTTATTTGTTAATACTATAATTGGCATATTTATTATTGGATCTTCTTCTGCTTTTGTTATTTCTTCATTCCCATTTTTATCTGTTGTTATTAATACAGTAGAATCTTTATCTACTATAAAATCTACTATGTCTAAAGCTTCATTTACAAGTCCACCACCATTATTTCTTATATCTATTATTAATGATGTTATATTTTTTGCTTTCAACTCCTCAAATTTTGTTTTGAATTCATCACTACATCCCTCATCAAATGTATTAAATTCAATGTACCCTATTGTAGTATTATCTATTACTTTTCCCTCTACATGGTTAACTTTTATATTTTCTCTTTTTACTTCAAAAGTTAACATTTTACCATCTCTTAAAATTTCAAGTTTTACAGTTGTTCCAATTTCTCCTTTTATTTTGTTTGATGCTTCTGTTAATTGCTCTCCTGTATATGTTACATCATCAACTTTTGTAATAATATCTCCTGGTAAAATTCCAGCTTTATGTGCTGGCGTATCCTTTATTGGTGAAATTACTATTACTGCATTTTTTTCTATATCTTTTGTCAAATAAATACCAATTCCTGCAAAATTGCCAATAACATCTGCACTAAATTCACCGCATTTCTTCTTTTGTCATATATTCTGTATAAGCATCATCTAATCCCTTTATATATCCTTTTATTGCTCCATTTAACAATTTCTCTTCATCAATTTCGCCTAAAAATTTCTTATCTACTATCTTTCTAAAACTTGCAAGTGTGTTCGCAATTTTCGTATCTTTTGCTGTAACCTGTACATATTTTACACCATCTGCATTTATGTATCTATACATAAATAGTGTAGTCCCTATAAATGTAATTACAGCAACTAATACTACCAACATTATTATTTTATACACATTTTGTTTTTTATTATAATCCATATTTTCCTCCTAAAAATTAATTTTTGTTACAATTCACAATTAAAGAATACTGCTAATTGTAAAACTACATGTTACAAAAGTACTCACCTTAAATAAATTAGCTTTTTTAATTAACTTTTCTTCTAAACCATTATCATGTAACTGAACGCTTTATTTTAATTTTTACTAAATTTTAACAAT
>CATKFT010000203.1 GCA_949747745.1 uncultured Clostridia bacterium | reverse complement strand
ATCGGATTCTACTTTGTTTTTTCAGAATATCTATCTGATAAAGTGACATCCGATTTTTTATTTATTCTAGTTATTTTTTAGCCATGATACAGATAATCTATTTTTGATTTCTTCTCTTGCCATTTCATTTGCAATTTCATAGTTGGTTGGAGCAATTAAAAATATTGAATTTGATATTTTTTGTATATGTCCATCTAGTGCATGAACAGAACCACTAATAAAATCAACTATTCTTCTTGCAACATCTTTATTTACATATTCTAAGTTAACAATAACAGATTTTCTTTCTTTTAAGTAATTACAAATTTCTTCTGATTGCTCAAAATTTGTTGGTTGTGATATTACCATTTTTATGTTTTGTGTTTGTGGCATATTTACAACTTTTGATTTTCTATTAAATATTTTATTTATTCCTTCGTTTTCTTGTTCTTCATCTTCTTCGTAATCATAATCATACGCTCTATCTTCCAATTCATCTGCTTCTTCAGCACTTTCCATTCCTAAAAAATCCCAAATTTTATTCATTACAGCTCCTGCCATTTTCTAACCTCCTAATATTCCTCCTTGGTATTCGTTAATAGTATCTTACTTTTTTTTATAAATGTCAATACTTTTTTTGATTGTAATCTTTTTTTAATCTTGCTGTAATATTATTGTAATATTACAGCATTTTATTTACTCTTCTATCGCAATTTAACACTTTGTAATAATTATTTTCTAACATAATATATTTAATTTTTCTGAACTAATTTTATGTTTTGGGGTTCATAATTATTTCATCATGTAATACTATATTTTTTACTTGTTTTAGTTCTGTATCACTATAACCAAATTCACTTTTTAACTCTTCACTTGTATAATTAGTTATTATTGAATATGTATTATTTTGTCGTAATACTTTAACTATTATTTTATCAGTATATCCCATTCTATTTCTTAATATGTAATAAACATCTTTTCCTATATCATCATTTACTAAATTATTCTGTATTAGATTTGCATTATTTTCACTTATTGTATTATTTATAACATTTTTATTTGTTACCGTTTCCTTAATTAGTGCATCATTTGGTACTTTTAGACCTGTATAGCTCCACCAAATAACATCAAATGTTATTTTTCTGTAACTTGCAAGTAATTCCAATCCATTTGTAATTTTAAATATAATCAATCTAGAATTTTCTTCGTTTGTGATATATTCAATCTTTGCTGTAATTTCTTCAGCATTAGATAATCTTAATTTTACATTATCTCCTATTTTAGCTTCTTTTGCTTTATCGCTTTGTAGTGATGTTGCAATATATCCCTCAAAGTTATCTATTATTTTTCCACTCTCTTCGCTTTTTACAACAATTTCACCTGTTTTTAGTTTTAAGTCTTCTAAAAATTTTTTGTTTATTGTAGAAAAACTTTCTGGTGTTAATATACTTTCTAACCCATCTACTCTATATGAAACAATTCCACTTTCTGGTGCTGTTATGTATTCTGCTCCTGAATTTAGAGTGTTTTCATATGAACTTCTTTCTTCAATTAGTTTCCTAATATATGAACCTTGTGGACTTAAGTCTCCTGCTATTTTTGCTTTTTTAGTTATTTTAGAATTTACTTCTTCTTTATATTCTGAAATTTTTTGTATGTTATTTAAATTTGATATTTCAAATAGCTTTTCTTCTATTTGTTTTTCTAAAAGTTTCATATCAGAAGAAAATAAATTTGTTTCATTTTCCATTGCTTCTTGTATTTTTATATCTAATTCTTGTATCTTTTTTGTTAAAGTTTCTTCATTGTTGCTATAATATCTAAAAATAGAATCATCTTTTGCTACTCTTTCTCCTTCTGTTTTAATTTTCATCATTCCATTTTTATAATTGTTTCCTTGTACCACTATTTCATTCCTTATAACATATCCTACTGCACTTTCTTCTTCTGATAAACTTCCATTTTCTACCATAAATACATCTGTTGGTTGTTTAATTAGTTGAATTATTGCATAAATAAAATATATAAGTATTATAAGTCCTATAAAATAAGCCATCACTACTTTTTTCATATTTTTTTTGGGAATAACTATATTATTTTTACCTCTTTCCTTCAACATTATTTCCTTTCTTCTATTTCTATTTTTTGTATTAAATTCTTCAGTTCTAAATATTTTTACAACTCCAGTCACCTATTGTGACAGCCTCCTCTTAACTAAAGGAACCTTTTTAATAGTTATTTGACATGTGTTTCATAATTACTTTTATATTTTCACTTTTATCATTTGTTCCATCTAACCAAATAGTTTCTTTGTTTTTTCTAAACCATGTCAATTGGCGTTTTGCATATCTCCTAGTTTCTTGTTTTATTTTTTCTATTGCTTCTTCTTTTGTCAAATTTCCATCAAAATATTCTTTTATTTCTTTGTATCCAAGTGCTTGCATCGCTGTTGGATATGTTTTATATTTTTTTAATAAGTTTTGTACTTCTTGTATAAGTCCTTGTTCTACCATTATATCTACTCTTTTGTTTATTCTATCGTATAGTAATGCCCTTTCCATATTTATTGCATAAACATAATATTGGTATGGGTTTTCTTTTTTTCTAGATTCTATTTCTTGCTGTGTCTTTGTTTTGTTAGTTGCTTTATATATTTCCAATATCCTTAAAATTCTCTTCTTATCATTTGGACTAATATTTTTTATTGCCTCTTCATCAATCTCTTTTGCCCTATTGTATAATTCTTCTAAACCATTTTCTTCTGCTATTTTCTCTAATTCTTTCCTATATTCTTCATCAAATTCTATATCTTGATATTCTATATTATATATTAAAGAATCTACATATAAACCTGTTCCTCCTACAACAATTGGCATTTTGCCTTTTCCTATTATTTCTTCTATAGCAAGACTTGCTTTTATTTTATATTCTGCTACACTATACCTTTTGTCTGGTGAAACAAAGTCTAACATATAATGTTTAATATTTCCGCATTTCTTCTTTAGTAGGCTTTGCACTTCCTATGTTCATATCTTTATATATTTGCATAGAATCTGCTGATATTATTTCTCCATTTATTTTTTTTGCAAGTTCAATAGACAAAGCAGTTTTTCCGAGAAGCAGTTGGTCCACATATAACTATTACTTTTGGTTTATTAATTTTTAAGTTATTATCTTTTTTAGTAAACTTTTCCTTATCTATTTTTCTTATATTTCTATCATTATTTTGAATTATTTTTTCTTCCACTTTTCTTAATTTTCTCCTCTTAGCTTTGTCTAAATATTATTTGCTTTAAGTGCATTTGTTATTAATCCTGTTTCAAAATCTGTAATATATCCTATTTCAAATATAATTACTAAAATTAATATAATACCAAATATTAGAAATCTTTTTGTTAGTTTATTTTCATCTATTCTTTTATCTGTATATTTGTTTAATATATTTGCTATATATACTAAAGATATAATAGAATTTATTGGTGCAAATAGTAATATAGACATTGTTTTTGTAGTATTAATATAAGGTTCATATGATTTATATTCTTTGTTTTGTATTTCTATATTATTTGAACTCACTGATACTAAAACTATAGTAATTATTAGGACTATAATAAATCCTATTACTATAAATCGTATTTTTTTTGCTTTATCTATACTATACATGTTATGGTATATTGCTATTGCCCCTATTATGTATATTATTAAAGATATTATTACTATTAAAACCATTTTTTTCTCCTTGATAACAATAAATATTCTTTATTTTCTTCTTGCGAATTTCTTCTCTATATCATTTTTATCCATTTTTATTGCTGTTGGTCTACCATGTGGACAAGTAAATGGATTTGGTAGTTTTAGTAGCTCATCCATTAAGCTGTCTACTTCTTCATCATCCAAATTCATATTTGCTTTTACTGCTGCTTTACATGCTACTGTTGCGATAAATCTTTCCTCTATTTCTTGTTTTGCTGTTCTTGCTACTTGGTTTATTTCATCTAGTGTTTCTAAAAATAGCTCTTTTGTGTCTAGCTCTATGCAAATATTTGGTACTCCTGTTAATTTTATTGTGTTATCTCCAAATTCTTCTAATGAAAATCCTGCTTTTTCAAACATATCTAAATTGTCTTTTAATATATCCATTTCTTTATGTGTTAGTGTTATTATGTCTGGTAATAATAACATTTGTGAATCTTTGTCTGTTTCTGAATAATAATTTTCTTTTACTTTTTCATACATTACTCTTTCATGTGCTGCATGTTGATCTATTATATATAATTCATTTTGTATTTCAATTATTATGTATGTGTTAAATGCTATTCCTATTAGTTTATATACTGGTTTTTGATATTCTGGTATATCTTCAAATACTGATATATTATTATCTTTTATTAGTTCATATGCATTAAATTTTTCTTGTTCTTTTTTCTTTTCTTCTTCAACTGATGCTGGTACTTTTCCAAATATTTTTTCATACATATCAGCAAATTCTGGACTATCGTCTACATTATCTATTTTTTCTAACTTGTCCATCATTTCTTGTATTTCTGCACTTGTAAATATTCTAGTTGCTTGCATGTCATCATAATTATCTTTATTTAATTTTTCTTTGTTATCTATTTTGTAATTTTCTTGTTCTATGTTTTTTATGTCTATACTTTCTTTATTTATATTTTCTCTATCTATACTTTCTATATTTCCTATATTTACATACATTTCTTCATCTTTGTTTATATTATTGGTAAATATATCTTTTTTTCCCATCGCTTCTTCATTTAAACTATTTTCATAAGTATCATTTTTAGTAGTATTATTATTTATATCTTCTTGAAAATCCTTACTATTATTTAGTTCAGCTTCTTTTTGAATATTTCTAAACACATTTGCATATGTTTGCCTTTCAAGTAAATCTGTTGGACCTTTTTCTATTATTTGATATGTCTCTACATCTTCTTTTAAACTTGAATTTTGTATTTCACTTGTATTTTCCTCTACATCATATGTTCTTACATCATTTTCTAAAAAATTTTCATAGCTTAATCCTTCTTCTAATGTTGTTTGTAATGTTTTATCATCTTCCAAATTTGTTTCTTCTTCAAAATTTATATTCTCTTTATTTTTCAATTTTTCTGTATTTTCAATTATTGTATCTATATTTGTATGTAATGTAGGATCATTTTGTGCTTCTTCTTTTAGACGTTGTTGCATTGCCATTAGTTCCTTAAATACGTCCATCTTTTTTTCTTGTCCTATTGTGTTAGTTCTACTTTGTATGTTATTTTTTATATCAAATTTTGAACTATTTATTCCTTCACTTATAGCTTCTTTTCCACTATCATTCTCCTTCTTATTGTATATATCTTCTAATTCTTCAGTATTTTTTGCTGTTTTATTCCAACTATTACTATTTTGTCCAAAATAGTCTAGCTCTTCTACATTTTCTTTTGAATAAACTACATCACTATTAACATTTATATCTTCTTTGTTTTTTGCTTTTCTTCCTAATATTTCCTCTATTATACTAGTATTATTTTGCTCAATTTTGTTATATTTATTTTCAAATTTATCAGTAATTTCATCTTTTTGATTTAATATATCTTCTATTCCAAATTTCAAGTTTTCTTCATTATATTCTTTGTCTACAGAATTCATATTTTCTTCTATCTTAGGCTCTTTTCTAGGTGTAATATCTTTTTCTTTCATTTTATATATGTCTTCTATAGGATTGCTAAAATCTTCTTTTTCATGCTTTTCTTGTGATTTTGTAATTCTTCTAAATAAATCTGTAAAACCAGAATTCTTTGGTGTGCTATTTATATTTGAAAAATTTTTTTCTTCTTCTACTGTTTTTTCAGTATTTGCAACTAATTCTGATTTAAGTAAAGTATCTTTTATTGCATGATATACTGCTTTAAATACTTTACTATCTTCTTGAAAACGCACCTCCAATTTTGCTGGATGTACATTTACATCTACTTTTTTTGGGTCTAAATCTATATTTAATACTAAAAATCCGTATTTCCCAATTGGTAATAATCCTTTAAAGCTATTTTCAGTTGCTCCTGATAAAGTTTTATCTTTTACATATCTTTGGTTTACAAAGAATAATTGGTTAGATCTATTAGACCTTGCTATTTCTGGTTTTCCAACTACTCCTGTTATATGTATATCTTCATAATTATAGTCTACATCTAAAATACTATTTGCAATATCTTTACCATAAATTGCATAAATAACATCTTGTATCCTACCGTTTCCGTGTAGTTTGAATTATTGTTTTTCCACTATTTATTAACCTAAATGCAATTTCAGGGTGAATAAGTGCAAGCCTTGTAATAGCATCTTCTATATATCCTGATTCTGTATAGTCTTTTTTTAGAAATTTATATCTTACTGGTGTATTAAAAAACAAGTTTTGAACAGTTATTGTAGTTCCTACTCCGTGAACCTGCTTCCTCAAAAGAAAGCACTTTTCCAGCTTCTACTACTATTTTATTTCCTATAACGCTATTATTAGTTTTCGATATCATTTCAACATTTGAAATGGCTGCAATACTTGCTAAGGCCTCACCTCTAAACCCCATAGATTTAACCTGATTTAAATCATCAGCACTTCTAATTTTACTTGTAGCATGTCTTTCAAATGCTATTTCCATATCATCTTTTTCGATACCTTTTCCATTATCAGTTATACGAATATATGATATCCCTCCATTTTTTATTTCAACGTTTATGTTGTTTGCACCTGCATCAATAGAGTTTTCAACCATTTCTTTTATTACAGATGCTGGTCTTTCAACAACTTCTCCTGCTGCAATTTTGTTTATTGTAAGTTCATCTAATAAAACAATATTACCCATTTTAAAACCTCTTCTCTTAAGTTTTTACTTTATATGGATTATATCATTTATTGTTATTTTTTGTATAGTTTTTTGGAATAATTTATTGAATTTTTGAAAATAAATTTTTTCAAGTTACTCTTATTTTAAGTAAGTTTTATATGAATATGAATTTTATTAATTTTTGATTTAATATACATATAGTTTGTACTTATTCTTATCTTTAATATGTGTTTTTTACCTATAGTAAATTTTAATATGAACTAAAAGCGAACCCCCTTTTCGTTTTTAGTTTTTGGAAATTCAACATTTTAATTAATAGTTTTTAATCATTATATAATCTTCAATTGTTCTGTTTTTTCATTTACAGTTTCTACATCCATTAAAACAGCATCAATTCTTTCATTTAAATGTTTTGTTTCACGTTTTAGCCCAATTATTTCTTTTTTCATTTGTGTTGCAGCACGTATTATTACAGTTTGTCCTCTTTTAATGCTTCTAATTTCTTCTTGCATTATAACTTGCCCTGCTTTTAAATCACTTATTTCATATTGCATTATTGTTTGATTTGCTTTTAACTCTTCTTGTTGTGCTTTTAATTCTTCCTGATTTGCTTGCAATGTTTCTTGGTTTTTTTGTAATACTCCTTGGTTTGCTTCTAATACTTTTTGTTCAGCTTTTAATTCGTTAATCCCTTCCCTTACATTCATTTCTAACGAATCAATTCTATCAAGTATTATTTTTGCTAAATTTTCATTCATATTTCACACCTCCTTTTGTCATATTAGTATATTAACATATATTATTTTTATATGCAAGTAGTTTTTTAAATTTTGTAACACTTTTTTTAAATTCGAATAGTATATATCATACAAAAGAACAGTGACATATCGTTATTTTAGGAAGGAGGGAAATATTATGTCAGAAAACAGAGGTTGCGGATGTGGATGCGGATGCGGTTTCGGTGGAGATAACTGTATTTGGATAATCATCGTTATATTAATAGTTTTATGCTGTTGTGGTGGTAACGGAAACTGCGGTGGATGTTGCTAATTAGATTTTTAAAAATTGGCTTTTTATTTTCTAACTTTACAAAAAGAGGAGCATTGTTCTTTTCTAGAACTCTCCTCTTTTTTTCGTAATAAACTTAATTTGCAAGCATACTACATATCAAAACTAGCAAAATCCAAATATCGCAAACAGTATAACTATACCTATACCTGCTAGTAGTGTCATAAAACTAACTACTATAACAATTACAATAGCAATTTTGGCTAATATCCTTTCTCCTTTTGTAGATTCGACTTCTTCATAATATTCATCATCATCTACATCAAGCTTCATATAATTTATAAAGCTATCTAAAACATCTTTTAGCCTATCTACTAATTTCCGCTTTTTTACTTGCTTCATTTTGATTGCCTCCTACAGTTTTTTTATATTGTAACATATATTATTAAATTTGTAAATTATTAAAGGATAGATTTTACATCTATCCTTTATCGTTTTATTAATACATTCCTCCCATATCAGCAGGCATATCATTATGCCCACATCCACATGCTTTTTCTTCTTTTTTATCTGTTACAATAGATTCTGTTGTAAGTACCATTGATGCTATACTTGCTGCATTTTGAAGTGCACTTCTTGTTACTTTTGTTGGATCTACTACACCAACTTTTTTCATGTCTACATATTGGTTTGTACTTGCATCGAACCCAAAACCTATATCACTTTGTTTTACTTTTTCTAAGATAACTGCTGGTTCTAATCCTGCATTTATTGCAATTTGTTTTATTGGTTCTTCTAATGCTCTTAATACTATTTTTGCTCCTAGTTTTTCATCGTCTTTTAAAGAGCTTACTGTTTCTTCTACTTTTTTACTTATATTAACATATGCTGTTCCTCCACCTGCAACTATTCCTTCTTCAACAGCTGCTTTTGTTGCAGATAGTGCATCTTCTATTCTTAATTTCTTTTCTTTCATTTCTACTTCTGTAGCAGCTCCAACTTGTATTACTGCAACTCCTCCTGCAATTTTTGCAAGCCTTTCTTGTAGTTTTTCTGTATCATATTCACTTGTTGTAGATTCTAAGTTTGCACGTATTTGTTTTACTCTTTCTTGTATTTTTTCCTTATCTCCTGCTCCATCTACAATTATTGTATTTTCTTTTTGAACTTTTACTTGCTTTGCTCTACCTAGTTGTTCTATATTAGTATCTTTTAGTTCAAGACCTAAATCAGATGTAATTACTTCTCCTCCTGTAAGAACTGCTATATCTTCTAACATTTCTTTTCTTCTATCACCATATCCTGGTGCTTTTACTGCTACAACATTTAAAACTCCTCTTAGTTTGTTTAATATTAAAGTAGATAATGCTTCTCCCTCTATATCATCACAAATTATAACAAGTTTTCCTGATGCTTGCATTAGGCTTTCAAGTAATGGTAATATTTCTTGAATATTACTTATTTTTTTATCTGTAATTAATATATATGGATTATCCATTATAGCTTCCATCTTTTCTGTATCTGTTGCCATAT
>CATKFT010000202.1 GCA_949747745.1 uncultured Clostridia bacterium | reverse complement strand
ATTTTTTAGATTTTTTTTACTTTTGTAAATAAAATGTTTTTTGTTAAAATACCATCTTTCAATATTATTTATATTACTTAATTTAGTATCCTTTAACACACATACTTTTTATAAAATTTCACACATTTTATAATGTCGCTATTTCTACCTTGTCTTGATATACAATTCCTGCCACTTTTTCTGCTACTATTATATCTTTTATTTCTTTTTCTGATATATATCTTTTTACTAGCCATCCATTTGTATTTATAAATTCTACTTTGCTTCCTAGGTTTAATGCTATATTGTTTCCGCATGTACTTAAACTTTTCATTACTCCACTTGCTGTATATATGTTTTCTTTTTCTATTCCGTTTGTGTTTTTTAATATTATTTGTGTATTTGTATTCATTAATCCTGTTGTTTTCTCTATTGTATATGCTACATAATTATTTAGTTCTATACTTGCAAATGTTGCTTTATGTTTTTCAAATGAAATTGCATCTGTCTCATTTTCTTCATATAATATACGTATTCCATCATCATATAATATTGCTAATTTATTTTCATCTTGATATTTTATTTGTGTAATTAGTTTATTAGCTTGTGCATTATATGTATATATTACAGAATTTGTAGGATCTCCTCCTGCTTTTTCTATTGATATTATTTTTATATTTGATTGTATTATAGTTCCTGTTACATTTATCTCTGCTATACTTAAGTATTTATTATCATTTGATATATCAGTGTCTATTGCCATTGTACTTGATAAATATGTTTTAAAAAGTTCTTTTCCGACTTGGGCTATAAGTTGCAACTATTGTTTTATATCCTCCACCTGTTATTATTACTGACACATATCCATTTTTGTTTACATTAATTTTTTGAATTTCTCCTTCTATTTCAGATTGCCATAATACATTTTGTTCCGAAATTAGATATATGTTTTGTCCATTTTTTGCTGCTACTGCTAAAAACCTATTGTTTGATGCATATATTGCATCACTTATTGATATTTCATGTTCATATTCTTTTTTTCCTAAATTTGAATATGTAGTTAATTTATTCTTATTTAAAATAGTTATATATTTATCATATGCATATATACTTGGGTTCTCAAGTGTTGATATGTCTATACTTGCTACATTATTTTGTACTATTTCTTTTCTTAAGATATATCTATCTATAAATGTTCTAAACTCTTGATTCCCTATGTAAAATGCTACGCAGACTACTATAGCTATTACTATTATTACAATACCACTTACAATTAATTTCTTCTTAGTTTCTTCGCTAAAATTTATATTTATTTTCCTCATTATATCTCCCCACTTTTTATTACTTATTTATATCAGTTTTGCACTTTTTTTTCAATATTATTTAGTGTTTTTTATATTTTTATGTTTAAAAAAATGTGGTGCATTATTTCTAACACACCACCCTTTTCTTATTTAAGGAGACTCAATTTCAATCCCCTGTAAGAATTCCAGAAGTTTTTGATTGTAGCAAAATTTTCCTCTTTCCAGCACATCATCCAGTATTATGTTTCGGTGGTTTTTATCAGCAATTCTAAAAAACTGCTTCTCAAACCTACGATGATTATTTTTCTTTTCTTCAATCACAATATTATAATCATCTACTACTACATAATACGAGAAATCATCTGGTATGATTAATAACACAATCAAAACTACTATCCATATAATAATCATCACAATAAATACTACCGACACGCCCATTCCATTGCTACTTATACCAAATATTCCTACAAGCAATAAGAGAAAGAGTATAATTATACTTGCTACTACACATTTTTCTGTTGTTTCCGTTCAAACTTCATAAATAATTCCTCCTACTTTTTACGATATTTTTTATCGGTTACAAGTTAATTGTAGCAAATTTCTAGTAAAAAGTCTATTTATGTCAATTGTTTTTTGACTTTTACGTACCTTTTAGTAGCATAACTATTTGCACTGTTCCAAGTAAACCAAATATTGGATATAATAAATTTACTAATGTTGAAAATCCTATTTTTGATACTAGTATTGAACTTACACATAGTAATAGTGCTATTTTTTTATATCTTTTTCTATCCTTTTCATAATTTTCTAATATGCTATATCCTGCTGATATGCTTGATGTAAATATTGCAAAAAGTATTATTCCTCCATATAGGTATTTGTATATTTTTCCATTCATACTTGCTACATATACTGTTGGTAAGTCTAGTTTATTAATATCTATGTCTACTTTTAATAATAACCCATATATTGTCATAGCTAATATTATTAGTATTATTATTGTTATTACAGATACTTGTTTTGTTTGTTTTTTAGTTACTAGGTATTTTTTTAGTGGTATTATTATTGGTATTAATGTTATACTGTTATAACTTGAATATAATATTCCATTATATATGCTTTCTATTATACTGCTTTGTGTCGTTTTCCCACTTATATATGTATAGGCATCTATGTTTTTTAAAATTAAGATTATTATGGATATTGTTAATATTGGTATTAATATGGTATTTACTTTTATTATGCTTTCTATATTCCCCATAAATATCATATAACATAGTGTTACTACAGTTATTGTTCCTATTATACTTGGTATTCCTAGTTCTTGTGAGAAGTATGCACTAAATCCTGCTATCATTACGTAAAATGATATTAGTAAAAATATGTTTATAATTATTTTTACTATTTCATTTGTTTTACTATTTTTATTTATGTGTTTTATTAACTGTTTGTAATTTGCTATATCCTTTTCTTTTGATATTTTTAAGACTTTATATATAATTATTCCTATTATAATTTGAGATATTATTATTCCTATTATTCCATTTTTCCCATACCTACCAAAAAATAGGTATATCTCTTTTCCGTGAAGCAAATCCTGCTCCTATAATTGTTCCTATTATAACAAAAACTACTTTTAATATATTTTTCATATAAATTTTCCTTCCTTTATCTCTTCGCTTACAAGGCACACATAGAGATAAAAGATTTTAAGTTTCTTTCAAACTAAAAACCTCTTTATATCTATATATGAATAGGTTTTATTTTTATGTTTTTATTTCTCATAATAAATTAATTTATATTCTATTTTCAGTCCAAAGTAGCTTTTTCATATGTTGATTTTTTTCTTACTTTTTCCATGAATATTTTATTCATTTCTACATAAGTTTATTTAGGTGATTTTATGGAGTGTTTATACCCTTTTTTTATAGCATTTTTTATGATATTTATGTCTGAATTAGGTGATAAGACTCAACTTTTAGTATTATCTTTCTCTACAAAAATTAAGAGCTTTTCTATTTTATTAGGTGTTGCTCTACGGTTCTTTTTTTAGTCATGGTGTTGCTATTTTATTTGGTGGAGTTTTAGGCTCTTTCGATAATATATGGTTGCACACTGTTTTAAAATTTATTACATACTCTTCTTTTTTATTTTTTGGAATTATTACTTTAATAAATTTTAATAAAAATGAAGATTCTTCTAAAAAATCTAGTTTTATTAATAAAATTTCTAATTTTGCTATTGGTTATATTTTTATTATTGCTACTAGTATTGCAGTAGGTGAACTTGGTGATAAAACTTTTCTTGCCTCTATAGGCCTTGGTATACAATTTCCTGCTGTTAAAATTTACTTGATTTTAGGAGCTATTTTAGGTATGGTTATTAGTGATGCTATTGCTATTTTATTTGGGAAGTTTTTATCTAGTAAAATTTCTAATAAGCTTATGAATACTTTATCTGGTATAATTTTTCTTTTATTTGGATTATTTGGTTTTGTTAGTCTTTTTATAAATATATTATAAGAAAGCCTGCAATAAATTATTGCAGACTTTCTATATATAAAAAACTATGATTTTAGGTCTTCTAAAACTTTTCTAAATAATTCTTTTGTACTTTCATATGTAATTGTTTGTTCCGCTTCTTTAAAAAGTAACCATTTTATATTTCTTATTTCCTCTTCTTGTACCTTTATTTCTCCTCCTATCTTTTTTGCTATAAATAGAACTACTTCTTTTTGCGACCCTCTATTTGTAATATAATATTCATTATATCTTTTCTTTTTATCAATTTCTACATCTAAATTTGTTTCTTCTTTAACTTCTCTTAGAGCTGTTTGTATTTCTGTTTCGTTTTTTTCCATATGTCCTTTAGGAAATCCCCAATGTCCTTCTACTTGTTGTAATAATAAAACTTTATCATTTTCTATTATTATGCATCCACATGATTTTTCTTTTTCCATTTTATCACTCCATTTTTCTTAGCTTTTCGTTTAATTTACTATATATTGGTATCATTTTTTCTTCATTTGTTACTTTTATTGCTTCTTCTATACTTATCCATTTTACACCACTATTTTCATCTTCCTTTATTCTTGTTTCTTCGTTTTCATCTGCTTGTATAAGGAAACAGCAATCTAGGTGTAAGTGTGATGCTACATATTTCCCCTTTTTTATATGTCCATCTACTGTTAATATTTGTAATCCATATATTCCATCACTTAATATTTTTAAGTTTTTTAATCCTGTTTCTTCTTCTAACTCTCTTAAAGCTACTTTTAATAAATTACTTTCACCATCTGCATGTCCTCCTGTCCATGCCCATGATTTGTATATATTATGGTATATCATAAGTACTTTTGTTTTTTCTTTATTTACTACCCAATTTGATGCTGTAAAATGTGCTATTTCGTTTTCTCTTGTTAATATATTATTAAATGTATCTATATTTTTTAACATTATTTCTTTATCTTTTTGCTCTTGTTCATTATATGGTTTGTATTTTTCTATTTCGTTTTTTAAATCCATTTCTATCCCTCTTTTCGTTTTTATTTTATCATATAGTTTTAAATAATTCTACCTATTTTTACATTATCAGAGTAATTTAGTACTTTATAGTTTTTTGTTGCAAGTTTTGATTTTTATATGTATAATGAATTTCATTAAAGTATTTTTTTAATCTTATAAAACTACTTTAATTATTATTAACTATAAGCTATCTTTATTGGCAAACAATACTTTGTTAAAAGCAATTCTTTAAACCAATTTTTGTATACTAAATGTGCTATATAGTAAATAGAAAGGATTTTTATATTATGTTTTTTATTAATAAAATTAAAGTAAATAACTTTCACCTAAATAATAATAACTTTTTTGTACTTATGGATTTTGATAGAACTATTACTACTGAATCAAGCCTTGATTCTTGGACTGTTCTCCAAAACTCTAATTTTATGCCTTCTCGGATTTAAAAGAGATTGTTTAGCTTTATATGAAAAGTATGCTCCTATTGAACTTGATTATTCTTTAGATGTTGATACAAAGAGTAATTATATGAAAAATTGGTATATTGAGGTTATGAATTTAACTTATTCTTATGGTTTGACTTATGATATTTTAAAAAAGTGTGTTTTCTATGGAAATATTATTTTTAGAGATGGCATTAAAGATTTTTTATATGATTTATATATAAAGAATATTCCTGTTATAATTTTATCTGCAGGTATTGGTAATGTTATTTTAGAAACTCTTAAATTAAATAATTGTTTATATGATAATATTTATATTGTTAGTAATTTTATTGATTTTAAGAATAATTTGATGTTACCTTTTAGTTCTGAAATTATCCATACTTGTAATAAATCAATTAATATACTGTCTTCTCATATATCTAATAAAATAATTGATAAAGATT
>CATKFT010000201.1 GCA_949747745.1 uncultured Clostridia bacterium | reverse complement strand
TTACCAGTTTTACCCCAAGACTCGCTACTTGTTGGAAAGGGTGTTCCTTACAAGGTGAGGTTTCCACTCACTAAATTATACGAACTTTTCAGGACGCACCTAGATTGAAAAGCCAGGCGAAACCCCATTAGTATCGTTAGCAGTACTACTAGTACAACTACCGCGCGGTGTGGACACGGCAGAAGTCACGGCTATTGCCGTAAGAAGGCGAACGGAGCCACCAAAGCGTGCCATTACTTCCTGTTCCTGCTACATTTGATGGTTTTTTTAAGGCATTATTTTCTACACTCCATGTTGCATTTATCTTTTTATAATATTTGTATTGTTTTCCTTCTGTTGCTATTGCTCTCCCTCTTGTTGCCCCTCCACCATATCCATTGTTCCATATTTCTCCACATGATAATAACCATAATTTGTCATTTGATGTTGTTTTGCTTCCTGCATTATTATATGTTTGTATATATTCTTTTTTTACTTCTTTTATTTTCTCTTTTATACTTATACTATTTATTGTTGTATTATTTAATGTCGTTCTTAATGGGCATGCTCCCCATCCTCCTGCATTTGTGTTTGCACTGTTCATTGGTGCTGATGTTATAAAATCTACATATTCAAATGATATTCCTGCATATGTTCTTCCTCCTCCATATGCTGTTTCTTTTTCTGTATCTGATAATTCATCATGGTTGAATCCTAATATTCTTACTACTTTTCCATCTACTCTAGCTGTATCTCCTACTCTTAATGTATCACTTTTTCCATTTATGCTTACAGCAACTTCTTCTGTATCATCTGTTATTTCATCTGCTTTTGATGAGATTAAATCCGCTAGTTCTTCTATTTCCTCCCAATTATATGGTATTTCTTTTGCTGTATCTCTTGGTGCTTCTGGTATTCCTGCACTTGGTGGTGGTGCTTGTATTGTTACTGTACATGATGTTTGTTTTCCTGCACATGTTATTGTTATTTCTACTTCTCCATAGCTTTCGCTAGAATTTATTATTATTGTTCCATTTTCTCCTATCTCTGTTGTTATTATCCCTTCTTTATTTGTTGAAATTGTTGGCACTGGTGGTGTTTCTGGTTCTCCTATGTTGCTTGGTTCTTGGTTTACTTTTATTCCATTATTTCCCATTGTTATTTCATAGTATTTTCCACCTATTTCTGCAAAATATTGTGCTGTTCCTTCTGCATATTTTAGGGTATATGTTAATGTTGTTGTTTCGTTTTTGTCCATTGTTATTTTGCTGTTGTTTATTTCTATTCCTGCTACTGTATTTGCTCCTGCTGTTTTTTGTACTATATTGTGTCCTCCGTGCTTTTAAGTCGTTTATTATTTTATCTATTGTTACTTTTTCTCCTCCTGTTAGTTCTTCCATTTTTCTATCTGCATATGCAAGTTCTGCTTGCTCTTCTATTTCTTTTATTTTTGTTATTAAACTTGCATCTTTTGCTGTTTTAAATATTCCTCTTTCTCCGTAGTGTTAGGTTTAGGGTTACTCCTGCAAGTATTAATAATACTATTATTGTTATCATTAAGGCAATTAATGTTATTCCTTTTGAGTTTAATATATATTTATTATTGCTCTTTTGTTTTTTCATTTTCCTATTCTTCCTTTCCTTAAAGTACAAAATTTGATTTATCATAATTTTATTTCTATATTGTATTACCAAATTACACTATTACTTTGACATTTTAAAAAACTTTTCAAATTTTGTATCTTATTTATTTTTACTTTAGTATTTCTAACTTTTCTATCTTTTATGTACAACATTTACAAATTAGGCTTATTTTATTAAATTTTCAATGTGCTTTTGTTCTAGTTTTTTAATTTAATTTCATTTTTGCAAATTTTTTAATTTACGTATATATTTTATATTTACAAGTATTACTAGTCAATAGTTTTTCTTCTTTTGTAATATATTTGTAATATTAACGTTTGTACTTTTGTATATTTTTATATGTCTTTTTGCAATTTTCTATAAACTTTTTATTTTACACATTGAATTTTATTATAGCTATTGTAGTTTATTATTTTATATTTTTCAATGATTTTATCCATATTTGCTATTCATTTGTTTTCATAATTATGTATTTATATGTATTACTAAATAACAGTTTTTGTACAATAAATACATATGAAATTCTGAAATGTAAAGAAATTCTTTGATAATTATTGACTTTTTACTATTTTTGTATTAGAATAATTAAGCATTATAAAATTAATTAAAAGAACTTCTCCCCGGTAGTTCATATTAGTTTTATAATTATACAAAAAGAAATTAATGAATGGAGGGTATTTATTACCATGAATAATACAACATACAGTATAAAAAAAGGTGATATTGAAAGAAAATGGTACATAATTGATGCAGAAGGAAAACCTTTAGGTAGAGTTGCAACAGAAGCTGCTAAATTATTAAGAGGAAAACACAAACCAACATTTACACCTAACTTAGATGTAGGAGATCACGTAATTATTATAAACTGTGATAAAGTAATTTTAACTGGTCATAAATTAGATCAAAAAATTTATAGAAGTCATTC
>CATKFT010000200.1 GCA_949747745.1 uncultured Clostridia bacterium | reverse complement strand
TCTCAAATTCATCTTTTTTTATTTCTAAACTTTTTATTGCTTTATAAGATGTTAATTTTTTATTCATCTTTTTAATTTCTTCCCAAATTATTTTATGAATTTCTTCTTCTTTTAAATCTTTTTCATACTTTTCTTCTATTTTTTCATAATCTGGTATTACCTTTACAGAAATAATTAGTTCTTTAGATTCTTCTTCTTCTTTTCCATATACCATACATTCTTTAATTTCTTCTATGTTTCCAAGTAATAATTCAATTTCTTCTGGATAGATATTTTTACCATTTTGTGTTACAATTACATTTTTACTTCTTCCTGTAATATATAAATATCCATCTTGGTCTAAATATCCAACATCCCCTGAATTAAACCATCTTTCACCATCTATTATATGTACTACTTCATTTGTTGCTTCTTCGTCTTCATAATATCCCATCATTAAAGTATTACTTTTAATAAATACTTCTCCTTCTCCATTTTCATTAGGATTATGAATTTTTAATTCTGCACAAGTAACTGCTTTTCCAGCTGCCCCCACTCTTGGATCAAATTCTGGTGTTAGTGCTGCAATAGGTGCTGTCTCTGTTAGTCCATATCCTTGTAAAAAGTCAATTCCTATATCTTGTACCCATTTTCCAATTTTTGCATCAATTGGTGCTGCTGCTGATACTATTCTTTTTATATTTCCTCCTAAGTTATCATATATTTCTTTAAATACTTTTCTTTTTATATCAACATTTACTCCTTTTAAAGCATTTGTTACATGTATCATAGATTTTACAAGTTTGTCTTTTTTACTTTTTACAATATTTGCATTAATCTTTTTATATAAGTTTTCTACTAATAATGGTACAGCAAGCATTGATGTTGGATGAGTTTCTTGTAAATTTGGAACAATATATTTTAGTCCTTCACAAATTGCAATTGAAGCTCCAACTGACATTGGTAATAAAAATCCTATACTTGATTCGTATGTGTGATGTAATGGTAATATTGAAAAAAATCTATCTTGTTCATTTAAGTATACATATGCTCCTACAACATTCACATTTTCACTTAAATTTTTGTTGTTAATCATAACTCCTTTTGCATTTGATGTTGTTCCTGAGGTAAAAATTAATACTTTAAATTCTTCTGGATCAATTTCAATGTTCATAAAGCTTTCATCACCAGATTCTACAATTCTATTTCCTTGCTCTATAATATAATCTACTCCTACATCTTGTTCGTTAACCCCATCATTAGAGTTCATTTGTATAAAATAGTCTACTTCTGGTAAATTATTTTTTATCTTTTTTATGACTTCTTTTTTCTTTGACGAATATATAACTGCATTTGCTTTTGAACGTTTTATTACATTTTCAATTTCATTTGCTGGTAATTCTTTGTCTACTGGTACTGCTATTCCTACACCACATAACATTGCCATATATGATACATACCAATGATATGTATTTTCTCCTATAATAACTACTCTTTTATCTTTTAAGTTTAATAGTTTTATTAATCCTGTTCCAAGTCCTATAACATCTTTCCTAAATTTTTCATATGTAATTTCTGTATATGGTTCTTTATGGTCAAATTTTTCTAATATAAAAACTTTATTTTTAAAATTTGTTGTAGATTTATTAAATACTTCTTTTATTGTTTTATAGTTTTTTGTTTCATATTTTATATCTTTTTTCTTTTCATGTACTTGTGATAAGTTTTCTTCATCTAATTCTGATATTTCATCCATTTTTAATTTTGGAAATTTGAAATTTGGTATTTTAAAATCCTTTAATATTCTCAAAATAATCACTCCTTGTAAATCTTCTTTATTATTATTGCATATTATTTATTTTTTGTAAATGTTTTATTATATAAAAAAACTATCAAAAGATAGTTTTTCTACACCATTGTTGTAAATATTCCCAATATAAATCCTAAAATATTTCCAATACTATTCATTCTTCCTTTATATAGTTTATTTGATTCTGGAATTAATTCTCCAGATACAATGTATAACATTGCTCCTGCTGCAAATGATAAACATATTGCAATTATTTTTTCTGATATTGTTCCTATTAACGCTCCAAAAAATGCTCCAATACCTGTTGTTATTCCAGATAATATAACATAAAATATTACTTTTCGTGCCTTCATTCCACCATTTTTCATAGGTATTGCCATACTAATTCCGCTCTGGAATATCATGAAGTAATATTGCTAATGCTAAAGAATATCCAAGTTTAATGGATGCTCCAAATCCTGAACCTATTGCAAGTCCTTCTGGAAAATTGTGTAGAGCTAATCCTATACTTACTATTATTCCTGTTTTTAATAGTGTATTATTATTTCTATTTTTAATGCTTGTATTAAATTTTTTTTGAACTAATATATCACATAAAATCATACTACAAACTCCAAATAAAATTCCTAATATAATGAGTGATATACTAGATATTTCTAATGCTTCTGGAATTAAATCAAAACAAACAATAGATATCATTAATCCAGATGCAAGTGATAAAATAAATCCTAAAAATTTATTTGATGTATTTTTAAATGTAATTCCAATAAGTCCACCAATTGTTGTTCCAAAAGTTCCAAAGAATAAACCAATTATAGTAGTTTTTATTAAATATTGCATAAAAAACTCCTTTATCTGTAAACTACTATTAGCTTATGATAAAAGAGTTTTATTTATTCGTTTTTTATTATTCTTCTCCTTTTAAGCGTTCTGCTCTGTCTGCTGCTATTAGTGAATCAATCATTTCATCTAAATTTCCATTTAGAAAATCTTCCATTTGATATATACTAAGTCCTATTCTATGATCCGTAATACGTCCTTGTGGATAATTGTATGTTCTTATTTTTTCAGAACGATCTCCACTTCCTACTTGACTTTTTCTTTCATTTGCAAGTTCTGAATCACGTTTTTGTTTTTCTATTTCATATAGCCTAGAACGTAATAGCCTCATCGCATATTCACGATTTTGTAATTGAGATCTTTCTGTTTGGCATTCTGCTACAATTCCTGTTGGTATATGAGTTAGTCGTACAGCTGATGATGTTTTATTAACATGTTGTCCCCCTGCTCCTGATGCACGATATACATCCATTTTAATGTCTGATGGATTTATTTCGATTTCTACATCTTCTACAACAGGAAGTACTGCAACAGTTGAAGTTGATGTATGAATTCTTCCACTAGATTCAGTATCTGGTACTCTTTGAACTCTATGGACTCCACTTTCAAATTTTAACCTGCTATATACTCCTTTACCTGTTACCATAAATGATACTTCTTTATATCCTCCAAGTCCTGTTTCATTTTCATTTAAAATTTCTATTTTCCAATGTTTTCTTTCTGAATACATACTATACATACGAAATAAAGTTCCTGCAAATAAAGCCGCTTCTTCTCCTCCTGCTCCTCCTCTTATTTCACAAATAACGTTTTTATCATCATCTGGATCTTTTGGAATTAATAAAAATTTTAGTTCTTCTTCTATTTCTGGTAATTTTTCTTTGGCTTCTAACATTTCTACTTCTGCTAAATCTTTCATTTCTTTATCAGTTTCTGATTCTAACATTTCTTTGGCTTCTTTATAATTTAATTCTATTTTTTTATATTCTTTATATTTTTCTACAATTGGTGTCATATCTGAGTGCTCTTTCATTAATTTTTGCCATTCATTTGTTTTTGCAATAACTTCTGGATCACTTATTTTAATTGTTAATTCTTCATAACGTTTTTCTACATCATCTAATTTTTGAAACATATCTGTTTATTCACCTCTTATTTTAAATTCTTATGTATTATACACGATTTTTTGCAATATATCAACCATTATTTCACATTTGCAATATTTTACATAATATGTTATAATAAAATTATTAACACACACACTGATGGAGGTATTTATAATGAGAGCAGACAGACGTTTATATTCTACAAGATTCCAAAGATCTATGGCTATTATACGGTTCAAAAAATCCAATCCATATGGTATGGTAAATAGGGAAAAGCCTATAGGTGCACGGAATAATCGCTTATATCCGCTGGTGGTTATGATGTAATCAATCGGATTTTTGGGAGCAATTTTTATAGCTCCCATTTTTTATTTTATAATAATATTAAATTATATGGTATATTCTTATTTTCCAAAATTTCTTTTTCTCTATTTGTACAACTCAGTATAATAATCTGTCTATTTTTATATTCATTATGTAAAAATTCTAATATATTTGTTAATCTTTCATTATCAAAATATGCAAATGTTTCGTCTAATATAATTGGTAAATCTTCTTTTGCCATATTTTTTGAAGAACCTAATCTTAAAGATAGATATAATTGATCTATTGTTCCTATGCTTAAATATTCAATTGGTATGTATTTTCCACTTTCTATTTCTACTATTATTCCATCTTCTTCATTAAATCTAATATTTGTGTATTTTCCTTGTGAAATGTTTTTCATAATTTCTGATAATCCATTTGTAAATTTAGGAGTAAGTTTTTGTTTAATTTGATTATAGGCTTTTTCTAATTCTTGTTTTGCAAGTTCTATAGCTCCTTTTTGGTTATTTAAATTTTCGTATTGCTCTTCTAGTTTTGTGTATTCTTCATCTAATTTTGCTAAATTTTCTAGTTTTGGAAGTATATTACTTTTATCTAATCCTATACTTTGAATTTTTAATTTGTTTTCATTTATTTTGTTTTGAGCCACTTCTATTTCAATTGCAATATTCCTTTTTTGTAAAAGTTCATTAATTACTTTAATTGGTGCAATTCCTAAATAAGTATTTCGTATTTCTTCTAATGCTTTTTGTTGTTCTTCTTGTTTACTTTTTATTAAACTTTGTCCTTGTTTTTCTAAATTTTTTATCATAGAATATAAAACTTCTATTTTACTTTTTCTTTGTTCTAGTTTTTCTTTGTCTTTGTTGTTATATAATTCTTCTTTTCTTTTATATTGTTTATAGCTTATATATACAATATTAGTTAATGTTAATACTATTAAAATAGCACTTATTATATCATTTTTTATAATAAATATAGATATTAATGTAAGTATTATTAATATAAAAGAAATAAGTATTTTTATAAAATCAAATGGCTTGTTTTTTACCAAACTATTTTCTTGTTTTTGATAACTTAATTCTTCTATTTTTCGATAGTATTCTTTTATAGTATTTTCATTTATTTTTATTTTTTCATCTTCTATTTTTGATTTATCTTCTACTTTTTTTATTTGTTTTAATATGCTTAAATTAACTTCTTGTTCTTTTATTTCTTGTTCTAAGTTTTGCTTTGTTTGTTCTATATCATATTTCTTTTCTACATAACTACTTAAATATTCTTTTTCTTCTAATATTTCTTGCATTCTTTTTGTTACAATATTAATTGGCCTATCTTGGCTTCTTCCGTGTTCCTATTTCTTCTAATAGTCTTTTGTTTAATTTATTTATAGTTTTTTGAAAAGAAAGGTTGTCTTCTCCGAGTAGATACTAAATTTGATAGTTTTTGTACTAATGTTGTTTTTTCTTTTTCTCCTAATTTTACTTCTTTTTGCATAGATACTATTGTAGAGCAAAATAGCTGTTCCTCTACTCCTGTTTGATCAAAAAAGAATCTATTTCCTAATGTTTTGTCTATAGTAAATTTTTTTGAAATTTCTTGCATATCTTTATTATAGATTTGGGGATTTTTCTTTTTAAATTCGCGGTATACTTCATATGTGTTTTTATCTTCTAATTGATATTTAATTTTTCCAGAAAAGTCTTCTGAATTCCATGGTGTGTATTTATCATAATCTGTTATGGGTCTCCCATTTTTGTTTTTTGATAATCCATAAAACATTCCTAGTATAAATTTTAATAATGTTGTTTTTCCACTTTCATTATTTCCTATAATAAGGTTTATATGTTCATCAAATTCTATTTGTTTGTTTTGTAATTTACCAAAGTTATTTATTTTTAAGTTCAAAATGTTCATAAAAATAGTATTTCCTTCCTTTTTACATTGCTTCTAATCCTATTTCAATTGCTTTTAAAATTTGTTGTTTGTTTTGTTCATTAATTTTTTCTAATAGATTTTTAACAAAAATTCCTTTTAAACTTTGTTCTTTTGCTATTCCATAAATGTCTATGTTTAAATCTGTCTTATCTTTTATTTTTAAAATATTTGGTATTATAATATATTTGAGTATTTCTATTGTATCTATTTCGAAGTTTCTTTTTCCAATTAAATTTATTTTATAATACTTATTTTCTTCATAATTGTATTCATTAATTTTTTCAATTAATTCTTCTTTTGATAGGATTTCATTTACTTGTTGATTTATTTCTACGAATTCTTTTTTATCTACTGTGATAAATTCTATTTGTAATTTTTTATTTTCATTAATTTCTCCTACAATCATCCCATGACTTCCTAATTCATCAAATCCTAATGATATTGTTGAGCCTGGATATATAATGTATGTTTTTGGATTATAGTTTGTTTTATGTATATGACCAAGTGCAATATAGTCAAATGGTAATTTTTTTAGACTCGCCATACTCATTGGATTATATTGTCTTATATCATCATTATCATCTATAGAGCCATGTGTTAATAATATATTTATTTTATTTTCATCTTCTATTTTAATTTCATCTATTTTTGTATTTTTCATATAGAAATTATCAAATCCATAACCATATATATCAATATTTCCTTGTGATATTTTTTGAATAGAAGAACTAAATATATTTACATTTTGATTCCACTTATATTTTTCATAATAAGAATTTTTTATTTTAGGATCATGATTTCCGGGTACAATATATATTTTTGTATTTGGTATTTGTTTAAATTGGTTATTAATAAATTCAATTGTACTTTGTTTTATATATTCATGCTCATATAGGTCACCACAAATAAAGAAATATTCTATTTTATTTTTACTAATATATTCTATTATGTTTTTAAATGCTTCTCTTTGTTCTAATCGTCTTGCATTTCCCATATTTTTTTGGTTTAGTGATGTAAATGGAATATCAAAGTGCATATCTGCTATATGGACAAATTTCATGCGTTTTCTCCTTTTTTATTTTCTTAGGCTATTATACATAATTTTACAAAAAAAGTCAACGAGTTTTAAAACATTTGTTTTTATTATTAATGTTTGGACTATAAATTTTATAGTCCTCTTGTATGTAATAATATAATTTATGTTTCTGAATTGTAACTTGCATTTTTTATTAAACAAAAAAAGAATCTTTCGATTCTTTTTATGATAATAATTCTTTTACTATTTCATTAATTGTTTTTCCATCTGCTGATGCTCCTATTTTTTCTTTACAATTTTTCATAACAATTCCCATATCTTTAATAGAAGTAGCATTTGTTTTTGTTATTACTTCTTCTACAATTTGTGTTACTTCTTCTTTTGATAATTGTTTTGGTAAGTATTCTTGTAATATGCTTATTTCTTCGTTTACTTGTTTTATTAAATCTTCCCTACCACTTTTTTCGTAGTCTCCTAATGCGTCTTTTCTCTTTTTTGTTTCTTTTGCTATTATTTCTATTATTTTATCGTCTTCAAGTGTTACACCATTATCTTTTTCTACTTGTAATATTGATGCTCTTACCATTTGTATTGTGTTTTTTCTTATTTCATTTTTTTCTTTCATTGAGTTTTTTAAGTCTTCTAATAATTTTTCTTTTAACATTGATAATCTACCTCTTTCTTATATTTAACTACTTTTTGCATTCCACTCCATCTTGCTGAATGTAGTACATTTTTGTTTTTCTCTTTAAGATTCGAAAAACAAAAAGGGCTCTCGTTCACGTGTCGCTATTTATTCTTAATAAATCGATTTTCCCTATAAACCAAAAGGCTGAAAATTAGATATTCTAACCTCTAACTTCCAACCTCTAACTTCTAACTTAAAATTTTCTTTTTCTTGCGGCCTCTGATTTTTTCTTTCTTTTTACACTAGGTTTTTCATAGTGCTCTCTCTTACGTACCTCTTGTAAAACTCCATTTCTTGCACATTGTCTTTTGAATCTTTTTAATGCGTCTTCTATATTTCCATTATTTACTTTTACCTCTGACATGTTTTCCCCTCCTTCCAGTGTTATACACAGTATGATCTTAATAAGGGTTAGCTTTATTTTTTAGTTTGTAATTTTTCCCTATTTTTAATACGAATAATATTATACTCTATGTTAGAAGGAGTTGTCAATACAAACATGTCAATTTCAAGTAATTTTAATTATTCATCTACAATTATCCATGCCCCATTTATATTTTTTCCAGTTGTTTTTACAGTTGTTTTTAAATAAACAATAGGACAAATATATCCTTTTTGCACTTTTGAACCACTACTACCATATGCCCACAGTTGATCAGTATAGTAGTTATATGACACCATATCCCTACTAACACCATAAGTTCCTAAACTTATACGATTTACCATTTCAACTCCACATAATCTTGATGCTAAGAATATTTTATTATACATTGGAAATGTATCTATAAATGGATATTTATTAGAAAAATCAGTCGAAAATGTATAATAGTATTTTCCATTTGGATAGTTAACATCTCCTTTTTCCATTCCTGTTTCTTTGCTTAATGAAGGTCTGTATATACCTTCAATAATAATTCTATCAGTGGGAGGTGTATAATCAGCTAAAGTATTAAAGTCGTCTACTGTAACACTTCTTGCTCCACTTGTTATTGTTCCCGTTCTTGTTCCTGTATTAATATCTCCAATTGTGTAAGTATGCGTTTTAGTAGTATTAGCACCTTTACCATATCCATATATTGCACAAGCAGAATTAATTTCTTGCTCAGCATATAAATACCCAACTACACCTTTGATAGCAAAATTATCCCCTACATTAGGATCATATACTGGATTTAAACCTTGTTTATTTATAAGTATTACTTCTCCAGTTGTTTCATTTTTGCTAAATACTCGCCAATCTCTTATTGTTGCATTAGTATTATTTACATCAAATGTTTGGTCAGCCTCTCCATTTCCATGTGATGTTCCTGTTCCTTTTGGAGATGTATATGATAGTTTACTAGAATCTACTGTTGTATCTGCTGGATTATATGCCACATAATCTCCTATATTAACTACACTTGCAAGTGGTACTGCAGAAGGTTTTATAGTTACATTACATTGTGCTAACACTCCACTTCCATCTGTTGCAGATACTGTTATTGTTGTTGTTCCTTCTCCTATTCCTAATACTTCTCCTGTACTACTTACAGTTGCTATATTTTCATCGTTACTTGACCATGCTATATCTTTATTGTATGCATCTATTGGCTCTATATTTGCTGCTAAGGTTTCTTTTTCTCCTTTTTCTATTTCTAATGTGGTTTTATTTAAAGTTATTCTAGTAACTTTCTGTGTTCCTGTTAACACTTCTTTTATTCCTGTTCCAACATTTTGTGCATTGTCATTTGTAGTTGCTTTTACTGTGTAACTTGTATTTTGCTCTAATCCTGTAAATATACATTGTGTTCTTGTGTCGCTTTGTTTTTGTTCGTAGTGTATATCTTCTTCTCCTGTTTTCTTTATATAAAATGTATATATTGGATTTTCTGGCATACCTGATTCTAAATCACTTGAACCTACATTTGCTGTTATACTATTTATCTCTATTTGGCTTATATTTACTACTACACTTGGTTGTATTTTATCTACTATTTTTAAGCTTGTATAATTTCCTCCTTTTTTTCCATCCCATAATCTTACAAATACTGTTTGATTTACATTTATATTGTTTACATTTGTTCCTGTTTTCCAGTTTTCTTCTTTTAAATCTTCTACACTTTCAACTACTTGATATTGTGTACTTAAATTATTTTCTATGTTACTGCTTTTAGTTATCTTTACGCTTGCTTTATGTGTAATAGGATCCCATACAAGTTCTCCAATAGTTACATTTCCAGTTGCTACTGGTATGTCGTCTTCAACTGGTGGTTCTACTATATCTCCATTTTGGTCTATATATTCTATTCCATCTAATGTTATTTTAAACTTATATCCTTCAGGAGTTATCATTTCTGCTTCATTTTCATTTATTTTTGTTATTCCACCTTCTGGTACTATTTTATCTTTATATATTTGCTCTATTAATTTATCTAATGTTATTTTTCCTAAATTACTTGCTATTACGTTTGCTCTTGCTATTTCTACTCTATCTTTATATTCTGCCACTTTTTGCATATTAACAGCTTTTTTGGTTGTGCTAAATAGCCCATTTTCACCTAAAGTTAAGTTTATTGTTACTCCTGTTAGTATCAACATAACAATAATGGTAATTATTAGTGCTATCAATGTAATTCCTTTTGTATCTCTCATTCCTACTTTCCTCCTATGTTTTATCATTTTTCTAATTTTATTCTCCCTCTTAATAAGACCTAATGAAAACTATGTGGTGGTTAATAAATTACTTAAACATACTCCTAGATAGATGTAATTTGTATTACAACCTATATTTATTTTAAAGAGTTTGTGTTACTTTTGTAAATACTTGATATTCTATATTAAGATAATTTATATTCTCTTTAATATAATTTCTAAACATTTCTAATAATTTTGATTTTCCACTACGTCTTACACCTGTTATAACTTTTATATCAGGTGTTCCAACCACATCAATTAATTCTTTCAAGTAATTTCTTTCTATTATTTTCATATAAAATCACCTCGAAATTATTATAGCACTCATTTCGCAAAAAGTAAATATTTTTAATTTTGCGAAATATGAACTTATATTATTGTATTCACTTTATTTTATTATATACTATATTTTAATTCCGAATTTTACAAAATTGAGTATAATTTCCTTATGGCTTTTACCATGTTCCTTTGTCCTCCTTGTTTTTCTTCTTTTACTTTAGTATACATTTTTTATTTGCACATATTCAATTTTCCTTGTATAAGTATTTTATTTGTATACATTTTATATTTTCAGAAGAACTATGTCAAGACATGTTACGCAATTGCCTCATTTTACAGTTATTATCCGCAAAAATACATATATTTAATTAAATATAGTCGCTCTGTGACTTCCCCATTGTTTGTATAAAAAAAACAAGAATTTCTTCTTGCTTTTCATTTAATATATTTTTATAATCTAATCCACATATTGCCATTTATAAAAACCATTTGGAACGACCTCATCATTCCATTTCACTTCATTATCATTTAATACTAAATTAACACGAAAATATTGTGAAGTGTGATTTCCGTGAAATAACACTAAAATCTTCTGGCCCTCCGATATTCTGCTTGGTAAACTAGCCATTTACCCACATCAAAACTTTTATAAAAATTCTCATCCCATTTTGTTCCAATCTCAAATTCTGCTTCTATTTTGTCATCATTACCAACACAAGTAATAGTACATTTAGCCATTTCTTTCTTAAATGGCACATCCCATATTTCACTTACTTTTATTTCATGTTTTTTATCTATTGATGTTAACATTTTATCCAAAATAGTTTCTTCGCCATTATTTGACAATGTTCCATATTTATTTAATATTTCTACTAAATCTTTTTCTGTAAATTTTCCCATATTGCCTGTTTGTACATCTACTATATCTAATTTCGCCTTTTCTATTATTTCTGCTCTTTGAGTCTTTATCTTAGCATCATTTGTAGTTTTAAATATACCTCTTTCTCCGTAACGTTAAGCTTAATGTTACTCCTGCAAGTATTAATAGTACTATCACTGTTATAATTAATGAAATTAGCGTGATAGCATTATTTTTTCTAATCATCTGTACTTTTTGTTTTACTTTACATTTTCTTATTTTTTCTTTTGAATCTTGAAACATATTTTACCTCCACTTTTTTATGATTATATCACAAAACACTTATTATATCTTGTTTTTAAAGCTTTTTGTATGTCACGTATTTACTTAATATGTTTCTTTCTATATTATATCAAAATAATTTGTACCCCTTTTTAAGTTAATTGTGTTGTTTTTTACATAATGATACATAAATTTTGTTCTGTTATTTTTAAAATTATATAAACAATAAAGTTCATACATCTTGTTTCCAAAATATTTTTTATACATAATATTTGTTTCTATATACATCAATCATACACTTCCACAGCTTTTACAATAACTCTTTTTATAGCACCAACTGTACAAGTAATTAGTGTTATTTCTCTTTCTCCTCCTGTTTCTTGATTTAATGTTGTAATATCTTTTGGATCTGTTTGATAATTTTCATATACTTCATATTTTATGCTATCTCCAAATGTATCTATTAGTATTATTTCATCACCTTTTTCTAATTTTTTAATTCCACCAAACATTTTGTTATTTCTATAATTATGTCCTGCAATACAAAAATTTCCTGGCTTATTTATACTAGGTCCATGTAATTTTGTAACTGATACTTTTAATGATTTTTTATTTGTTTCTTCTAAAATACATGTATCTAAATTTAATTTTGGAATTTGAATTTTCCCTATTACTTTATATCCTTTTACATTATCTGGCATTGTTTCATATTCTTTTTTTAAAATTACATTATTATTTTCTTTTAAAGTTTTATTTATATCACCATTTGGGTATGTTACTATATTTCTTTCTTCTTTTAATGTATTATCATATTTTTTTACATCTTCTTTTATTTGTTCAAAACTTATACTTTCTCTAATTTCATTTATTCCAATTATTATAAATATCAATTGTACAAGTATAACTATTATAAGCATGCTTACTGTTTTTGATATTTTAAAGCATAAAAATTTCGCTTTCATATATTACGCCTCTTTTTATCTAAAAAATTAAAGCGGAAAATATTTCCGCTTTTGTATAGTTTCTATTATTATAAGACAATTACAAACATTTTAATTTAACTGTTTATTCTTCTTTTATTAATGTATATTCCTATTATACTTATTATTAACACTGCTATCATAAAATACATAACATATTCTATTATGCTTGTTCCTGTTTTGGGTAATTCTGATATACTATTATCTAAATTATTATCCACAACATTGCTTACTATATTTCCTCCAGTATTATCTTCATATACTTGAATTGTGAATGTTCTTGATTCAATAGCTACATAATTATTTGTTACATCTTGTAATGTTAGTGTAATTGTGTAATTTCCCTCTTCTGGAAATGTTGCCTTTATTGGTGTTGTATTTGTGAAATCTCCCTGAACAGAAAAACCTGCTGTTGGTCCCCAGTATCCGAAGTTGTGCAATATCATGTTCAGTTCCTGTATTATCAGTTGCAAGTATTGTAGGTGTTGCAGGTCCTGTTATATCTACTTTTATTATTACATTTGTATATGCAGGTGCATTAACTCCTATTAATAATACTTTTGCATCTTTTGCTTGGTTTTTTACAATTGTTCCTGTATATTGTAAATCAAAACTATAACCATCTACAGCAAATACTGGACTAATAAAACAAATAACAATCATAAAAATAAGAAGCAATGATAATATTTTTTTCATATATAAAAACTCCTCTCATAATTTAGTTATTAATATATATGTTAAAAATATATCATGATGACTATTCATTCTATATTTATTTTCTTTATCTTACTTAACAATGTGTCATCTTTTAATAACTTCTGAGCAACCTTAGTAAAGTTACATTCTGTATCTGTTAAATAATATGTACTCTCTATTTTATTTTGATTACTATTTTCTAATCCTTTATATTTTAAGTATTCTTGTAAATAGTTTGCAACTTTTTCTCCTGTATTAATAATTTCAACTTCACTTCCTAATTCATTTTTAATTAAATTTTTAAAAAGTGGATAATGTGTACAACCAAGTATAAGTTTATCTATATTCTTGTTTTTAAATGGTTTCATGTATTCTTTAATAGCCTCTTTTGCGACATTATTACATGTCCAGCCTTGCTCTGCCATTGGTGCAAGTAATGGGCATGCTTTATTTATTACTTCTATTTCTTTAATCTCCCTTTTCAACTCTTCTTCCCACTTGTTACTCCTAATTGTTCCCTCTGTCGCAATTACTCCAATTTTAATTTGCTCTTTATTTATGCTTTTTTTTATTTCTTGAACTGTTGGGTTAATAATTCCTTCTATTGGTAAACGATAAATATTTTTAAGTTCTGTTAACGCTTGGCTTGTAGCAGTTCCACAAGCTATTATTATTGTTTTCACATTTTGATTAATTAAAAATCCTGCACATTTAGTAGCAAGTTTTATAATAGTTTCTTTTGATTTATCTCCATAAGGAAAATTTTTAGTATCTCCTAAATAAATTAAATTTTCATTTGGTAGTTGCTTTTTTATTTCTGATAAAATTGTCATACCTCCAACACCTGAGTCAAATACACCAATTGGTCTTGTATCCATTTTTTTCTCCCCCTTATGTTATAATCTATAATAAACAAACTCTTTCTATTATATCATTAGCTATTTTATTGTTTACACTAAGTGCTTTTCCAATATTAATTAAACTTTCTTTATAATCAATTTTCTATATAAATCAGTTTTCCCTAGTTGTACTACGTACAATTGTCCCCTTAAATAAAGGGGACTTATTTTTGCAGTTATAGTAGCATAATAATTCTTTTAATATTTTACTTTCTTAGTTCAGCATTTAAATTCTTTTCTAAATCTAAAATAATCTTTTCTAGTAGTTTATTAATTTCCTCATCTGTTAATGTTCTATCACTTGTGCTAAATTCTAGCGAATATGCCATGCTTTTATTTCCTTCTTCTATATTAGAGCCTGTATATATATCAAATACTTTCGCATTTGTAAGTAACGAACCTGCTGATTTCTTTATTTGCTTTTCTATTGTTTCATTTGTTATATCATTTTTTACAACCATACTTAGGTCTTTTTTTACACTTGGATATTTTGAAATTTCTTTATATTTCATTTTTCCTGTCTTTTTTGCAAGTAACTTATCTAGGCTAATTTCAAAAACAAATACATTTTCTTTTGCCTTTTTAGGATGTACTTTCCCTATAATTCCTATTATTTCTCCATTTAGATTAATACTTGCTATCTGACCTTTGTGAAATTCTTCTGGTATGTTTTCACTTATAACAAAACTATATCTTCCCCCATATCCTAAATAATCTAATAATTCTTCTACTATACCTTTTGCAACATAAAAATCTACTTGTTTTACATTACAAGTTTCAATATAATAGTCTCCTGAAAGTAAACCTGCAAGTTTCCTTTCTTCCATATAATCTCCATCTTTTTTATAAAATCCTTTTCCTATTTCAAAAATAGATATGTCTTTTACATTTCTTGCTATATTATATTCATAAATTTTATAAAGTGATGGTAAAACACTTGCTCTTAATGTATTTCTTTCTTCTGTTAATGGTGCTAATAATTTTAATGTTTCTACTTTATCATCTTTTATAAACTGCTTTGCTTCTTTATCACTTACTAATATATATGATAATGTTTCATTTAGTCCTAAATCTATCATTTTATTTCTAATTTGTCTTGTAGTTTTATCATATGTCCCTGTTTTTAATGGTAGAACTGGAAGTTTTCCTTCTATATTATCTACTCCATAAATACGTCCTACTTCTTCTATTAAGTCTTCTTGAATAGATATATCTATTCTTCTTGTTGGTACAAACACTGTAATATTATCTTCTTTTACTATATAGCTAAAACCTAACTTTCTAAATGCATTTAATATACTTTCATTTGGTATATCTAGCCCTAAAATATCTGTAATTTTTTTGAATGTAATATTTATTTGTTTGTCTTCTTTATTTAATGTATCATGTACACAAATACCACCTACAATTTCAGCATCTGCATATTTTTCTAGCAAATTGCATGCTCTATTTATTGCCATATATGTTCTGTTTGGATCTAATCCTTTTTCAAAACGGCTACTTGCTTCACTCCTTAGAATCTTTTTAGAAGTATATCTTACTTTTACAGCATCAAAAATTGCTGACTCTATTATTATATTTTTAGTAGTATCTTCTATTTCAGTATCCAATCCTCCCATAACACCTGCAAGTCCAATTGCTCTTTTACCATCTGAAATAACTATATCATCTTCTGTTAAATTCCTTTTTATTCCATCTAGAGTAGTTAGTTCTTCATCTTGTTTTGCCATTCTTACTTCTAATATTCCATTTAAGCTATCTGCATCATAAAAATGTAATGGTTGACCAGTTTCTAGCATAACATAATTACTAATATCTACTACATTATTTATAGGTCTTATACCTGATGCTATTAGCCTATTTTTTATAAAATTTGGACTTTCTTTAATTGTTACATTTTTTACTTTTTTAGATAAAAATAAGCTACAATTATCTGTTAGTATATTTAGTTTAAAACTGTCATTTATATTTTCATCATTTTCTTTATATGTAGTGTCTATTTCTTTAACAGGTTTATCATATATTGCCCCTATTTCATATGCCATACCTAATATACTTAATAAATCTCCACGGTTTGCAGTTAATTCAAAATCTATAACTTCATCATCTAAGCCTAATATTTTTATTGGATTTTCTCCTACTTTTGCATCAGCAGGCAATTCGTGAATTCCATTTTTGTCTTCATCAGTTAAAAACTTATTATCAAGACCTAACTCTTGCATAGAACAAAGCATTCCATTTGATTCCTGTCCTCTTATCATTCCTTTTTTTATTTTGAAATCTCCTGGTAATTCCGCTCCAACTTGTGCTACTATTACTTTTAGTCCTTTTCTTACATTTGGTGCACCACATACAATATCTAAAACTTCAGTTCCTATATCAACTTTACATATATGCAAATGGTCAGAATCTGGGTGCATCTCACACTTTTTTACTTCTCCTACTATAAGCTTTGTAGCATTTATTAATTTTGTTGCCGAATCATATTCATTTCCAACACCTGTCATATCTTCAGCAAGTGTTTTTACATCTACATCTATATCTACATAGTCTTTTACAAAATTTGTACTCAATTTCATATTTATCTTCTCCTTTTATAAAATATTCATATATGGTATTTTTTATTTTCCCACATTTGCTAATTATACTAACATTTATTCTACTGTTATAGTTTAGTATATAAAATTAGTCCTCTTTTCTATCAAATTGGTTTAAAAACCTAACATCATTTGCATAAAGTAATCTTATATCTGTAATTCCATATTTAAACATGGCTAGACGGTCTAACCCTGTTCCAAATGCAAAACCTGAATATTTTTTAGGATCATATCCATTCATTTCTAGTACATTTGGGTGTACCATACCTGAACCTAAAATTTCTATCCATCCTGTTTGTTTACAAAGGTTACAACCTTTTCCTCCACATTTAAAGCAACTAACGTCTACTTCATAAGACGGTTCCGTAAAAGGGAAATAACTTGGTCTAAAGCGAAGTTTTGAATTTTCTCCTAGCATATGTTTTACAAATACTTCTAATGTTCCTTTCAAATGTGCAAGGCTTATTCCTTCATCTATAACTAATCCTTCAATTTGGCCAAATTGGTGAGAATGTGTTGCATCATCATCTCTACGATATGTTTTCCCGTGGACATATAACACGAATTGGTGTTTTTTCTTTATTTTCCATCATTGTTCTTGCTTGAACTGATGATGTTTGTGTTCTTAATAAGTATTCTGTTGTAATATAAAATGTATCTTGCATATCACGTGCTGGATGACCTTTTGGAAGATTTAATCTTTCAAAACAATACTCATCTGTTTCAAGTTCTGGACCATCTACAACATCATATCCCATAGAAACAAATAAATCTTCTAATTCTTCTATTATACGATTAATTGGGTGTTTAGAACCTCTTTTCATTTTTGTAGAAGGAAGAGTAATATCAATTTTCTCACTTTCTAATTTTTTATTTAAAATTTCTTCTGCTAATTCTTTCTCCTTATTAGAAATAAGCATTTCAAGTTCATCTCTAATTTTATTTACAAGCTCTCCAATAATTGGTCTTTCACTAGCTGGAAGTGCTCCCATACCTCTTAATACAGATGTTATTTCACCTTTTTTACCTAAATACTTAACACGTGCAGTTTCTAATTCTTGTAAATTAATAGAATTTACAATTTCTTCTTTTGCTTCACTTTTAATTTTTTCTAATTTCTCTTTCATTTATTAACCTATCCTTTCTTTTATTTATAATTAGTTAATAGCTTTTTTATATAGCTCTTCAATAAGCTATAGTAAAAGCTTCTTTAAATATAGTAACCTTTTCATGCAAAAAATCCATTTCATCCCATACTATATAGGACGAAATGGATTATCGTGGTACCACCTAAATTTATTAATTTTCTAAAAATTAACCTCATTAACAGTTATAACGTAACTAACGTCTAATCCTACTTTAATTTCAAACTAGAACCAAAAAAGTGAAATTTCAGTTAAATCAAATTGTTTCAGGCTCTCAGCTATAACCCAAACTCTCTGTTTCAAAACAGATTTAACTTACTTTGCTTTTTTGTTGGCTTAATTTATATGTATTATCTTAGCATAATTTTTACTAAATTGCAAGAAATATTTTAGTTTTTCAATTAACTACACTTTGAATTCACTTTTTCCATAATTTTTCTGTCTATCCATATCTACTTTCATAATATATCACATAAAACGCATATTTTTTCATCATTCTATTCTACGAATTGTAAATGGATTTTCTTTCGAACCATTTCCACCATCTATAACAATATCCTCTCTCATTAAGATGCATCCCCTTACTCCATATGTTCTTGATGTACTTACCTCAGGTGGTCTATTTGATTTATTATAACTGTATAATTCCGCTAATGAACCACCAGACAAACTTCCACCATATGAAATTCTCGAATAGCATGTGTTTGTAGTAGAATAACTTAAGTGAAAACTCACAAGCCAACATAGTTTACCTGAACCTTCTGGCAAATATTTTTTATCATATGAAGCACCAGCATCAATCGATGACACACTATCAATTGCATAAACCCCCCAAGTTCCATTTTTTTTATAATTAAATTTGTTAGTGAATACACCATCAGAATTAACAGGAGATGTTCCTGCACATCTTGTATCTAATGCATATTTATCATTATAATATCCTTTAGCCACATTATCTAAAATAGTCGGTGCTCCTACTATACCACTTTTCCCTGAAAGTGTACAGTCAAATAACCCTTCATCCGTTACTAACTGCAAACCATGTTCTGAAGATTTTGGATATAATACTCTACACAATATTACTCCTTCATCTCCTATTTCAGTATTTCCCGTATCATATGCTATATATTCACCTAACGTTACATCATCAATTGTTACTTGTTTTACTGTTACTGTAATTGTGCTTTTTACTCCACTTCCATCTGTTGCTTCTACTGTTATTGTTGCTGTTCCACTTCCTATTGCCATTATTGTTCCATTTTCTACTGTTGCAACTGATGTATCACTACTTGTCCATAATACATTTTTATTATCTGCATCCTCTGGATTTACTACTATCGTTATTTCTTTTGTTTCTCCAACATTTAAAGATATATTTGTTTCACTTAATTCTATTCCTGTTACTAATTTTTTTATTGTTGTTTGTTTAGCATCACTTATATTTCCAGCCTCATCCTTTACCCATACATAATAAGTCGTTCCTTGTTCTAACCCTTCTTGTATTACTTCTAATGCTTTTGTGTTTACACATTCTTCAAATATAGTTGGTACTTCATTAGTTGTTGTTACTTTATATCCTATTATTCCACTTGCCTCATCAGTTGCTTTTATTTGTATACTATTTGTTCCTGCCACTATTTCTGTTACTACTGGTTTTTCTTTATCTATTTTTGTTATTTCTCTACTTGCTTGTCCATTTGATTGGTTATTACTATCTACTATCCTTCCATATATTGTTTGGTTTTCATTTACTGTTATAGTTTTTACCTCTATTGCTGTATCTGGAAATGTTCCATCTTTGCTAAGTTGTACTATATATCCTTCTAAATTTGATGAACCTGTTATTGTTATTATTCCATTTGTCCAGCCTGTTGGAATATATTCAAATGTTATATTTCCTTCTGATATTGCTACTTGTTTTGTTGCAATTCGTACTGGTTCACTTACATTCCCTACTGCATCTTTTACCCATGCATAATATGTTACATTTTGTGTTAAATTTCTTATTGGTATTGTTATGTTCTTAGAATTTGTACATCCTAAATAGTTTTCTGGTGCTATGTTCTCAGTCGTTAGTGCATATCCTTCTACTCCACTTCCTTCATCTATTGCTTTTATTTCTATACTGTTTGTCGTTGATTCTGCACTTTTTATTTCTGGCTTTTTCTTGTCTATTTTTGTTATGCTTTTACTTTCTATTCCGCTCATTTCTCCTTTTATGTTTTTTACACTTGCATATACTATTGTATTTTCTTCTACTTCAAATACTCCTTTATATTCCATCCAATTTATTTGATTGAAACTATATTGTAATGTAAAGTTTCCTTGTATATTGTTCCCGAATTGTTACTGTTACATTACCATTTGTCCATGCTTCTGGATTTATTGTTATTACTATATCCCCTTCTTGTAATTCTTGTGGTGGTAGTTCTACATTTTCTCCTTCTGAGTCTCCACCTTGGTTTCCTCCACCTTCTCCTTTTCCTATATATTCTATTTTATCTGCTGTTATTATAAATTCATATCCTTCTTCTGTTGTTACTTTTGCTTTTTCATTATCTATTTTTGTTATATTTCCTTGAGGTACTATTTTGTCTTTATATATTTGGTTTATAAAATCATCTATGTATACTTTTCCTAAATTGTCTATTGCTACATTTCCCCTTGACATTTCTATTCTTTCTCTGTATTCAGATATTTTTTGTGCTTCTTTTGCTTCTTTTGCTCTTGTTATTATACCTCCTTCTCCGCATTGTTAAACTTAGTGTTACTCCTGTTAAGATTAATAATATTAGAACTGTTATTATTAGTGCTATTAGAGTTATTCCTCTCTTCCCATACAAAATTGTTTCTAATTTTGTTTTTTTGCTAAACATAAGATTTGATATCAACCTTATTTTATTAGTTTTACTATCTATATTTTTTATTTTCATCCTTTTCTCCTTTTTCATGAGTTTTTTATTAATCATTCTATCTAATTCTTCTTACTTTTTTATTATTTCAAAGTCATACGCATTAACACAATTATTTTGTGTTCCTACATTTAATTCAGTACTTTCTCCTTCTTTTATCCCTGATATTACACCATTTAGCCTATCTATTTCATTTTTATTTTCATCATATAATACTATTTGTATAGGCATTGTTTCCATATCTTTTTTGGATTTATTCTCTACTTTTGCAAGTAGTATTGATTGTCCTTTTTTATATGTTAATTGTATTTTGGTTATTTCCATTCCTTCAAATTTTTTAGTTTCTTTTAATTTACTACTATTATTTATCTTTGTTCCATCTTCTAATATTCTTACATATTTATCTCTTTCTTTACTCTCACTCACGGGCTTTTCTTCTTGCATTTTATTATCTATTATGTTTCCCCATACCAAGAGTCCTCCTATTACTGCTACCGTTATTACTAATAATATGTATATCATTCTTTTTTCTTCTTTTTTCATATCTTTTGTTCTCCCCTCTTACCCATTTTATGGTATTATTTTATCCTTACTTACATTACATGTCAAGTGTTTTCTTTTTAGAAAAATATTTTTGATTATACATGTACTGAACCAAAAAATTAAAAAATTTGGTTGTATAATAAAAAAAACGTTCATTTAGAACGAATTGATTTTATAAATTAAAAGCCCCGCGATGGCCGTCATCATCAAGAGATTTTACGGACCTGTACTTAAACAGGTGGGTGCTTACCTAAATACTTATGGGTTTCTTACATAAAATGCAAGCATACACGCCATATTTAGAGATGGGCTCCCTTTCCAAAACTTGTAGGTTCTAAAATATCTTGCTTGTCGTACTACGCAGGGAAAATTATTAACTTATTTTTTATATTTTTATATTAACATATACTATAAATCTTTTCAAATTTTTCTTTTGTTTAATTTTATTCTTTAAAATAATTCTACCTTATTTATCTTTACTTTGCCTACTAATTTCTATTTTATTCACACTATTTTAAATCTTGACTATTTTTTATATTTTTGTTAATATTAATTTTAGAGCACTAAAGGAGCTCTTTTTTTGTTACATAATAAATGATAATACAATAATACCAATTCCAACAATAACACGATATATAGCAAATCCTTTAAAGCTTCCTTTTTTTAAGTATTCTAACAAAAACTTAATAACAAAAATTCCAACAAAAAAACTTACTAATATTCCAATAAAAAATGGTACACTAAATACAAAGTCTTTAAATTTATAAAGTGTTGCTGCAAATACTATTGGAGTTGATAATAAAAAAGAATATTTAGCAGTAGATTCCCTATCTACTCCCATTAATCTTCCAGTTGTCATAGTTACACCTGAACGTGATACACCAGGAATAAATGCTAGGCTTTGAGATAATCCTATTAAAAATGTCTGTTTTAAACTCATATGTTCATAATCTGTATTTGATTTTCCATTTTTATCTACAATATATAATATAATTCCCATAACAACTAATGCAATTCCCATTATTATTGGCTTAGTTAATGCATCTTCTAAAAAATGATCTAATAAAAATCCTATTGCACCTCCTGGAATTGTTGCAATTACAATATACCAAAACATCTTTCCTTCAGTACTTTTTTCCTTTTTTACAACTTGATTATATCCACCTTTAATTAAATTAATCCAATCTTTGAAAAAGAATATACCTATAGCTAGTAATGTTCCAAAATGTAGTGCTACATCAAATCCCTCAAATGCAATTCTAAATTCTTCACTTTTAGCCCAACCAAAAATCCATGGTATAATATTTAAATGTGCAGAACTTGATATTGGTAAAAGTTCTGTTAATCCCTGTACAATTCCTAAAATAATAGCTTGAAAAATATCCATTTTTATATCTCCTTTAAATTAATTTTTTTCATTAGCACTTTTATAGTCCGCTCCCAAGAAGTAATATATTTTATTTTTTCCATTTCACCTCTCCCAACGCTCACGGGTATTCCCCCGCCTCCCGGCTGTCCGTGGTTACATTTCAAAAATAAAATATATTACTTCTCTCACGCTAGTTTTAAACTAAATTAATTTATCTCCTTAAACATATTAATTAATGTTTCTTTCATAAATTCAGCAGATGTAATTGGTGAAACTTTTCCTGGAAGTGATAACGCCCAATTAAATTTTATTCCAAGTTCTTTAATAGCATTTCTATCAACTCCACCTGGATTTGATGCTAAATCTATAATTAAAGTATCTTTCTTAACTTCTTTTAACATATCTCTATCTAATACAACAAATGGTATTGTATTAATAATAATATCAAACCTGCCAATATTCTCCTTTAACTGTGTTAAATTAATAGGCTCATATCCATACGCCTTTATCCATGCAAGGTCTGTTGTTTTTCTTGCTTCACAAGCAACTACAGCCCCTATTCCATCAAGCATTTTAGATAGTACTTTTCCAATTCTACCAAAACCTAATACTAGTACATTATTTCCATGCAAATTTTTAGGTGTTTCATTTATTGCAATTTGTATTGCTCCCTCTGCTGTTGAAATAGCATTTAATACTGCTAGTTCTTCTCTTTTAATAATATCATATATTGTTATATCCCTACCCTCTATTTTATCATACACATCTTGTTTAATAGCTCCTGCAATAAGTATTTTCCCTTCTAAATTGTCTAATAATTCTTCTATTGTAATTTTACTTTCACTAAATGGTGTATTTATATATTCTCCATTACTAGATAATGGCACTGGTCCTATTACTATGTCTGCATTTTCTATGCACTCTTTTATGCTACTTGCCCTATTTATTATTTCATGTTCTTTTTCTAATGCATATGAATTTACTATGTATCCTTCTTTTTCTAGCATCCCCGCTAATTTTACACTTCTTAAGTCTCCACCAATAATAGCTACATTTTTTATCAATATAATCACTCTTCCTTTCCTAATTTAATTTTATGATTTTCTATTCTTAGTTATTCTTTTTCTCTTTCTTCTAATTTATCTATTTCTTTGTTTTTGTTTTCCTTTCTTAATACAATATTGTTACTTAATTTTCCAACTAATTTCATTGTTTTTTCTAAGTGTTTTTGTGCTTTTATCTCTTTATCTGTTAAGCTATTTTCTTTTAATTGCTCTTCATCCATATTAGGAAAGTTTATATATGCTTTTATTGGAATAAATATTGGTTCAGCTTCAGCTTTTTTATAAAAATTATGGTCTATTTCTATTGCAATATTTAAAAATTTAATTGCATTTTCTTTATCACCTCTTAGCATATATATTTTTGCTAAATTATAATATGCCTTTGGCTCTATATCTTTACTCATAACACTTTGCATAAAATATTTTTCTGCTTCTTCTAAATCATTATATATTAAACTAATTTGTGCTAAATTATAATATCCACTATATAATAAAGTATTAATTTGGGCTGCTTTTTCATAACAAACTTTAGCATTTTGAAAATCGTTTAACATTGTATATACAATCCCCATATTATAATATAGTTCGTAACTTACTACATTATATTTTAATGCATCATTATAAATATTAGCTGCTTCTTTATATTTTTCTTGGTCACAATATATATCTCCTAAAAGCATTGTTGCTTCTAACATATCTGGTTTTCTTCTTAAAAGTTCTACAAGCATTTGACTTGCTTCTTGTTTTTTCCCTAAATCATTTAATAAATAAGATATTTTATAATATGAATTATAATCTTTTTTATTTATATCTATTACTTGTACATATTCATCAATAGCTTTTCTCATGCCACCTTCTAATTCATAAATTTCAGCTAATAATCTATGTGCTT
>CATKFT010000199.1 GCA_949747745.1 uncultured Clostridia bacterium | reverse complement strand
AAGAGGTCCTGTTGTAAGTATGCTTGTACAACGTGGTACTCTAGATATTGGAGATACAATTGTTGTTGGTTCTACAATAGGTAGAATAAGAGCAATGACAGATGATAAAGGTAAAAAAGTAAAAAAAGCAGGACCATCAACACCAGTAGAAATAACAGGTTTAACAGAAGTACCAGAAGCAGGAGATACTTTCTATGAAGTAAAAGATGAAAAAACAGCAAAACACTTAATAGAAAGAAGAAAACGTAGTAGGAGAGAAAAATCTATAAATGCAACATCAAAAGTAACATTAACAGATTTATTTACCCAAATAGAAAAAGGAAACTTAAAACAACTAAATTTAATAGTAAAAGCAGATGTTCAAGGTTCAGTAGAAGCTGTAACACAAAGCTTAGAAAAAATATCAAATGAAGAAGTACAGATAAAAGTAATACATGCAAATGTTGGAGGAGTTACAGAATCAGATGTAACACTTGCAAAAGTTTCAAATGCAATTATAATAGCATTTAATGTAAGACCAGACCCAATAGCAAAAGATGTAGCAAAAAAAGAAGAAGTAGAAATAAAGCAATATTCAGTTATATACCAGGCAATTGAAGATGTAGAAGCTGCAATGAAAGGAATGCTTGATCCAGTATATGAAGAAAAAGTAATAGGAAATGCAGAAATTAGACAAACATTTAAAGTAAGTAGTGTTGGAACAATAGCAGGATGTTATGTAACAGATGGAAAAGTAGCAAGAAATGCAGGAATAAGAGTAATTAGAGATAATGTTGTTATATATGATGGAAAACTAATTTCATTAAAAAGGTTTAAAGATGATGCAAAGGAAGTTGCAAAAGGGTATGAGTGTGGTTTACAAATAGAAAATTATAATGATATACAAGAAGGTGACATACTAGAGGTTTATGTGATGGAAGAAGTAAAAAAATAGGAGACTTTACTCTTGCAATAATAAATTTAGTAGAAAGCATATAGTAAAGACCAGTGTGAGTGAGTAAATATATTTTATTTTCGAAATGGAAAGCAGACAGCAAGGAGACATGGAAATACCTGTTAGCGTGGGAAGCTTGAAATGTAGAAAATCAAATATATTTACTAATGGAAACAGACTGCAAAAAAAGTGAATAATGAAAAGAGAAGAGTACAAAATTCTAAAGAATTTTGAAAGGAGGCAAAAAACATGCCAAATAACAATCCTAGATTTGAAAGGATAAATGAGGAATTAAAAAAGGAAATAAGTCATATAATTAGTTATGAGTTAAACAACCCAAATGTAACAGGATTAATTAGTGTTACAAAAGCAAAAATAACACCAGACTTAAAATATGCCAAAATATATGTAAGTATATTAAATTCAAAAAACCAAAAAGAAACATTAGCTGGATTAAAAAAATCTTCTGGATACATTAGAACAGAAATAGCAAAAAGAATTAATTTAAGAATCACACCAGAACTAATATTTGAACTAGATGATTCAATAGAATATGGTGCAAAAATAGATTCTATATTAAAAGACATAATGAAAGATGTAAAAAAAGAAGAGGAATAGAATTTTTTAATTAATATGCTTATAGAGATAAATACATGTAAGAACCCCAGTCGCCTACGGTGACAGCCCCCTTAAATAAAGGGGACTTTACTCTTGCAGAAAATGGAGGGTTCTTAAGAAAGGAATTGTAAATGACATTAGATAATATAAAAGAAGAAATACAAAAAGCAGATAAAATAGTAATATTAACACATGAATCACCAGATGGAGATGCAATTGGAAGTTCTCTTGCAATGTATAATGCTCTAAAACAACTAAATAAGGATGTAGATGTAGTAATACCAGAACATCCAGAAACATTTGATTTTCTAACAGGAGCAAATGAAATAAAAAAAGAAACAGATATAGAGCAATATGACTTAGCAATATCTTTGGATGCATCTGATATGAAAAGACTAAATGGATTTGCGAGATATTTTGAAGATGCAAAAGTAACAATAAACATAGATCACCATGGAAGCAATACTATGTTTGCAGATTATAATTTCGTAAACATAGATGCACCAGCATGTTGCCAAATACTTATACTTGTATTAGAATTCCTAGGAGTAAACATAACAAAAGAAATAGGAACATGTTTACTTACAGGAATTATAACTGATACAGGAGGCTTCAAATATCAAGGAACATCAAAAGAAACATTTGAATTTACATCGTGGTTATTAAGCATAGGTGTAAATGTTTCAGATGTATATAGAAGAGTATTAGAAATAAGAACAAAAGGAAATTTTGCGTTGATGAGAATTGCAATAGACAGATTAGAATTATTAGAAGATGGAAAAATTGCATTTACATATATTACAAAAGAAGATGAAGAAAAAGTAGAAGCAAAAAATGGAGACCATGATGGGTTAGTAGATATAGGAAGAACAATAGAGGGAGTAGAAGTTTCAATATTATTAAGAGAAGCAGACGGCTACTTCAAAGGTTCCCTACGTTCAAATGAATATGTTAATGTATCAGATGTATGTATGATGTTTGGTGGAGGAGGACACATACGTGCAGCAGGATGTGCAATGCATATGCCACTTTTCGAGGCTAAGGAGAAAATTATAAACGAGGTTAAGAATTATTTGAAATAAATATCTAAGGGTTGCATGGTATGCAACTCTTTTAAAGGATAAATTAGGAGCTAAATATGGATGGAATTATATTAATTCATAAAGAAAAAGACTACACATCACATGATGTTGTAGCGATTGTAAAAAAAACATTTAAAGAAAAAGTAGGACATACTGGAACATTAGACCCAAATGCTACTGGAGTATTACCACTACTTATTGGAAAAGGTACTAAATTATCAAAATATTTAATAGAACATGATAAGATATATAAAGCTACTTTAAAATTAGGAATAAAGACAGATACAGCGGATATAACAGGTAATATAATAGAACAAAAGGAAATTCGGAAAAAACGACATTTCAGAAGAAAATGTAAAAGCAGTTTTACAAGAATTTATTCGGAAAGCAAGAGCAATATCCACCAATGTATTCTGCAATTAAAATAAATGGAAAGAAACTATATGAATATGCTCGTTTAGGAAAAACAGTTAAAGTAGAACCAAGAAACATAGAAATATATAATTTATATTTAAATAATTTAGATAAAGAAAATAGTGAAATTATTTTTATGGTAGAATGTTCAAAAGGAACATACATAAGAACTTTATGTGAAAACATTGCTGAAAAATTAAATACTATTGGATGTATGAAAGACTTAGAAAGGATACAGGTAGGAAAGTTTAATATAAGTAATGCAGTTACAATAGAAGAGTTAAAACAAAATAAAGATAATAAAGAATTTCTAAATAAACATATAATTACATTTGAAGAAATACTAAAAGATAAACCTAAAATTTGCTTAAATAATAAGCAAATGGAAATGTTTTTAAATGGAGTAAAAATAGCAAAAGATTTAAAAGATGGAATATATAAAATAGAAAATGAAAATGGTATATTTATTGGAACAGGGGAAATAAGAGCAGGAAGTTTGAAAAGAGATATTATATTGTAAGAACTCCTAGTCAGTGTAACTGACTGGGGGATTACAATATAAAACCATATAATATAATGAGATATAAAGTAAAATGAATTGTTTTATAAGTAAAGGAGATTTAGAAAATAAAAATACAACATTATAAGCCACTGTAAAATCAGTGGCTTATTCTGAAACAGTTACTCTCTAGCTTTTTCGATAGCAATGGTAATGTTAGATATTCCAACTACAAGATTTGCAGCGGCAACACTACTCAACAAGAGATTTGAACCAATAGCTTCAACAAAAAAACTAAGAATAGTTAGCAAGATAACAAGAAAGATGCTCACAATACCAATAGAAGCATGAATAATAATGGGTAACCGTTTCTTCATAGAAAAATCCTCCTTAAATATGCGTAGTGTCCTCTTGTATTAGCGAGGAAATTATACTTTGGCACTTGTGCCATGTAACTATAGTATATAATAATTACATAATATTTGCAAGAGTAAAGTCCCCTTTACCAGGATAATCTTATGAAATATTACAAAAATGTAATATTAAAAATGCTAAAAATTAGTATTAAACTAAACTTATAGAAAAAAGTCTTACGAAGCCTTTCAAGAAAGCCACTTTAACAAGGGGGCTGGCACGCTGAAAGCGTGACTGGGGGTTCTATAGTTAACTAAATTTTTGACTTTATCTTGCTAAATCAATTCGTAAATTAACCATTACAGTTGGAACAACTAAAACTATTACAGCAATAACCATAATAGAAATTCCTGCTATTTTGTTATTATTTTTCTTATATTCATATATTCCATAATATAGTGTCTTAAAAAACACAAATATACTTAAAACAGCTATTAAAATTTTCATGTTATCAAATCCTTTCTAAAAGTGAGCAAGATAAGATATTTTAAGGCCCAGAAAAACAGTTATATATAATAAATATCCTAAGTTTCTATTAAAATCTCACCAGATTTTACTTTAGTTTCTACATCTACATTAAAAAATGAATTTTTAAAGTTATCTAACCAATTATAATTTGTCCAATCTTCCCAAGTTAAAAAGTTTTTAATAGCTAATTTTCCAAAACCATCTATATCACTATTATAGTCGTTTGATAAAGTATACAAATATTGATATATTTGGTTTTCTAAGTAAGAAGTAGCATACTTTTCAAGGGTTTTTATATTTTTTTCATCTAAATATTTTGAGTGCTCATCCATAGTTAAAATTCTTGCTTCTATTCTTATTTTAGAAGTAATATATGGTCCATTATCAGTAAGGGTAACTTTATTTTTAGTTTTATCAGTTAAACGCAGTTTTAAACTAATGTTTTTTCCTTCTTCAAAAGGACTACTAATAACAATATTACAAATATTTAGTTTATTTGTAATTATTAAATGGCATATTGTTTGTATGCCGAGAAAGTTCTCCTACTAATTTATCATCTCTAAAAACTGCAAGTCCCATGTTTTCAATAGTTGCTTTTCCAGTTATTAAAGTTTCATTTGCTTTGTTATTAGAATCTTTCTCAGTTCCACTTTCATATGAAGTTGGGTTTTGGGTACTTTTAGAATTTACACCACCTAAAATTCCATAACATTGTGAGTATGTGCTTGCATAATCCGAAAAAAATTGACTAAGAGTAATATCTTCAGTGTACCCTGTATAATCACTAGAACTTGGTGCAACTTCATAATATCTTGCAGATATTTTTTCTAGTGTTGGTTTAGAACTATTTAAAAAGTATTCAGCATTACATCTACTAATAATAATGTTGCAATCTGGACGTATTTGCACATTATTCATTAAAGTATAAATTGTTTCAGATAAACCATTATAAGCAAATTCTTCAGAAAATACTATAACTTTGCAATGAGATAGATTAACTTCTTTACTAATATAACTATTTAATAAATTAATTCCTGAATTTATTGAGGCACACTCAATTGTATTTACAATTGTACTATCTGATTGTGAAGAGGAACCTCCTCCTTCAGAGCCGACCTGGAATAGAAAGCTGAAAACTAATTTTTAATTTATTATTTTCTCCTACATCTAATCCTATTGCAACAGCATATGCTAAATGGTCTATATTGTATACACTATAACTATAACAACCAGAAAGTGTTCCTAAGGAAATAGTTAAAATTAAAAAAAGTGCAATATATTTTTTAAAACTTCTATTCATTAGCTAAATCACTCTCCCTTATCGAAACATGTTTTTTTCTATATTTTATATTTGCAAAAATAAGTATAAAAAATGAAATGAAAAATAGTAAAATGATAGTAGCATATTTATAAATTTCATTTTCAATAAAACGGATTTCTAACATTCCTTTAGGAATTAATGCAACTATAAAAAGTAAGAAAGCTACTGAATAACTCATAGGAAATGTTGCTTTTAAATTTCCTATTTTTTTAAATATAGTAGTAACAAGAAGTATTGTAATACTTACATAAGACATTAAAGAAAGCATCCATCCTAAGAAAAAGATTGCATCTGGTCTTTTTATAAATCTTCCAAAGTCTGCAGCTCTTACTAGTAAATATATTGGAGAAATTTCATTAATAGATATTATATCTGAAAAAGAAAATAACAAAGATGTTATACTTAAAAATAAGTATATTGAAGAAATTCCTATGCCAATGAAGCTAATGGTTTTAAAGTTATCTGTTTTTTTTAACATCGGTTGTAAAAAATAAATATAAGAAAAACCCGTAAATGCAAATATATTTGTCATACCAGAGAAAAAAGTTTCATTTATTCCACTTCCCAATATAGGAAAAATTTTTTCTGGTACAAATCTTGAAGATATACAAAAATATGCTATTAATAAATTTATCATAACAAGTGGAACAACAATTAAATTTCCTTTTATAATAGTGTTTGTACTAAATTTATTTGCAAAGACTCCTACTACTAGAAAGGATAATACTAGTAAACAAATAGGTAATTTTGGAAAGTATACTATTTTTAGCATTTCACCAAAATTTCTAAGTTGAGATCCACATAATAGTATAAAATAAGAAATAAATAGTATGCCAATTATAGTTTTTAATACTTTTCCACCTAAAAATTCAGATACATCTAAAATATCTTTATTAGCAAAGTTTTTAAATAATTTTATAACAAAATATAAAAATATGAAAATAAGGATACTAATAAAAATGATATTAAGAGGTGCAGAATTACCACAAGTATTTAAAAAATGGTTTGGTAAATCTAAAACAATATGATTTAGCATAACAACAACAATAAATGCTATAGCCTCTATTGAACTAATTTTAGAATAATTCATAAACTAACCTCCTTATTTAAGAACGTGGGTATTTCCAGTTCATGCTTATTTTATCTTGTTTTTTAGGTCTTTTTGTGTTTAAAAAATCTGCTCTATGCTCTCTTTTCCAAGAAGGAGAAAGTAAAATGCCTTTATAATCTTTTGTTATTGGTATATATGGTTGCATGTAAGGATAGCCGAAAGATTTTAAACCAGCAACTATTAGAAAATGTATAAATAAACCAATGCTAATTCCCAAAAATCCGAGAAAATATCCTAAAATAATGTATGCAAATCGTAATACTCTACAATGAAAACCTAGTGAAAAGTCTGGTATGGCAAGAGATGAAATACCAGTTATTGCAACAACAATTATAAGAATAGGGCTAACGATACTTGCTTCAACTGCTGCTTGCCCAAGTACCAATGCTCCAACAATACCTATTGTTGGTCCAATAGGAGAGGGAACACGAAGTCCTGCCTCACGTATTAATTCAAAAGAAAGTTCCATTAAAAAGATTTCGAATATGATTGGAAAAGGAACAGTTTCTCTTGATGCAACAATAGCAAATAGTAATTCTGTTGGTATAAGTTCTTGATGAAAGTTTGTAATTGCAATATATAAACCTGGAAGTAAAAGAGTTATTATAAAAGCAATTACACGAATTATTCTTAATAAATTTGCAAATTGATATTTTATGTTTTGGTCTTCTGGTGAAGATATGAAATCTACTAAAGTTCCAGGAGCAATTAATGAATATGGACTACCATTAACTAAAATTACAACCCTACCTTCTAATAAGTGATTAACAGCTTTATCAGGTCTTTCTGTTGATATTAATTGTGGAAGACTGCATTTTCCATTATCTTCAATTAACTGTTCAAGTTGTCCGAGAAGAAATAAGGTAATCTATATCTATGTTGTTTAACCTATATTTAGTTTCACTTACAAGGTCATTATTTGCAATATTTTTCATATAACAAACAGCACATTTAGTTTTACTTAAATTTCCAATATCCATATTTTCGATAATTAAATCTTCATTATTAACAAGTCTTCTTAGCAAAGAGGTATTTGTTCTTATAACTTCAGTAAATGCTTCTTGAGAACCACGAATTACAATTTCATTATTTGGTTTATCTACACCTCTTTGTTTAAATCCCTTTACATCAATATCAAATGCAGTATCTAAAGTGTCAACAAATAAAGCACAATTCCCGGGAATTTATGCCGAGAAATTATTTCATCAAAATCTTGTATCTTTTTTACACTATTTTGAGGCATAAGGCTATTAAAAATGTAATCTAAAAGATTAAATTTTTTTACTCTTCTTACACTAATATTGTTAGTAACAGCTTCAGAAACAATTTTAGTTTCATTATCATCAAAAGTGTTTGCACGGTTACGTAGCATCAAAGGTTCTAAAATAAAATCATTAATTAAAGTAGTATTCACCATTCCGTCAATATAGAGCAAAAATGCATTATATTCTTTATTTTTTGCAATTAGTTTAAATTCTCTTGCTATAATATCGCTATTTATAAGAAGATTATATTTGTTTTGCATATATTCTAAGTTAACACCAATTGTGGGAAAAATATTTTTTGCTTCGTTTTTTAGTTTTTGTTCTTCTGATTGATTATAATAAGAAATGTTTTTATCTTTTTCTTCATCAGAATTTTCTGGTATAGTAAAACTATATTCTGAATTTTCTTTATATTCAAATAAACTATTAAATTTTTGAAAAATACTTTTCTTTTTAATATTATCCATTACAGTTACTCCAAATAAAATTTTGTTTTACAATAGTATTTTCCAAAAGTGGAATAAAATATACATTAGAAAACAAAAATAAAAATTGCCAAAATTTTGGCAATTTTTATTTTTATAGTATAATACAAATTAAGCCACCGCTTCCTTCATTTACTATACGTTCTAATGTTTCTTGAAGCTTTCCTTGTGCATCTTCAGGCATTCTACATAGTTTGTTTTGTAAGCCTTCGTTTACTAATTCATGTAAACTTTTTCCGAAGATGTTAGATTCCCAAATTTTTTTAGGATCATTTTCAAATTCTGAAAGTAGATAATTTACTAATTCTTCAGATTGTTTTTCACTTCCAACAATAGGGGAAACTTCTGTTTCTATGTCGGCTCTTATCATGTGTATGCTTGGGGCTTTGGCTTTTAGTTTTACACCAAACCTAGAACCTTGTTTTACCATTTCAGGTTCATCTAAAATTAATTCTTCCATTGATGGAGTAACAATTCCATAACCTTTTTGTTTTACTTCTTCTAAGGCATATGAAATTTTGTCATATTCAGATTTGGTTT
>CATKFT010000198.1 GCA_949747745.1 uncultured Clostridia bacterium | reverse complement strand
CTTTCCAAATTAAATATACTAAATCTCTTTCCATTGTTTTACCCCCACTATCTAAATTATATATATTAATACTCCTATTTTTCTATTATTATAACAATCTTTATATAAGTTACTACTATTATATATTTTTTATAGATAATATTCAAGTTTCAACACTAGCATGATTTTAAAATTTTGTGTCTAAAATAAAAAACAACTTCGAAACCTTATAAGTTCACAAGTTGTTATAATTTGGTGTCGATGGTGGGAATCGAACCCACATGGTTTCCCGCAGGTTTTTGAGACCTGTGCGTATACCAGTTTCGCCACATCGACATATTTATTATTTTCTTGTATATCTTATCATATTATAAAGAGCTAAGTCAAGAATAGCTCTTTATTTTTTACATTATTTCAAAATTTCTTTTTTAAATGATAACCCCTCTAGTTTATCCATACCTAATATATCTAATATAGTAGCAGAAATATCTGCAAAAGAGTCACGTATTTTTAAATCTATTCCTCTTTTTATTTCTTCTCCATATACAAGTATTGGCACATATTCACGGTTATGGTCTGTTGATGGAGTTGATGGGTCATTTCCATGGTCTGCTGTTATTATTAACATGTCTTCTTTTTTTAATATTTTCATTATCTGTATAAGTTTTGTATCAAAAAATTCCAATGCTTTGGCATATCCTTGTATATTATTTCTATGTCCATATAACATATCAAAATCTACTAAGTTCGTATAAATAAGCCCTTCATAATCTTTTTTTATTTCTTCTATTGTCTTTTCTATTCCATCCTCATTTCCATTTGTATGAATCATTTTTGTCATACCTCTTCCTGAAAATAAGTCCTGTATTTTTCCTATTGCTACTACTTCTTTTCCATTTTCTTTTATTACATCTAACATTGTTTTTCCAAATGTTTCAGATTCAAAATCTTTTCTATTATATGTTCTTGTAAAATTCTCTTCACAATCTCCTATAAATGGTCTTGCAATTACAGTTCCTACATTATATTGTGGCTTATTTAAAATTTCTCTTGCTATTTTACATATTTCATACAATTTAGGTACTGGTATAATTTCTTCATGTGCTGCTATTTGAAATACACTATCTGCTGATGTATATATTATTGGATATCCTGTTTTTATATGCTCTTTGCCAAAACGTTTTAGTATTTCAGTTCCGTGAGCCTACCTCATTACAAAGTATTCCTTGTAATCCTGCTTTTTTTACAAATTCTTCTATTAGTTCTTTTGGAAATGCATCCTTATATGTTTTAAATCCTTTTCTTAATATAAATCCAGACATCTCCCAATGTCCCACTGGACTATTTTTACCGTACAGATTGCTCACATGCTTTTCCAAATGAACCTATTGGGTTCGTTTCCTTTTCTTCTTTTACATCTATATCTTGTATGTTATATAATCCTAGTTTTTTCATATTAGGAAGATTTAATTCTGTATTATTATATATTCCTCTTAAAGTATTACTTCCGTGTGTCTCCATAGTCACTTGCATCTGGCAATTCTCCAATACCAAAACTATCTAGTACAATTACAATTGCCCTTTTTATCATTAATCCTCATCTTCTTTCTATATTGTTTATATATTGTTTATATATTGTTTATATGTTTTCTATTTTTCTATAATTTCATATTCATATAAAACTATCTCTTTTACACTAATTTCAAATTCATTAATTAAATTATTTATTCTAAAATTATCTTCTTTTACCTTTTTTAGTTCGTATTTATCAAGGTCTAATATGCATCCCTCTTGCTCATCCATTCCTATTGGTAAAGTTTTATTATAATTATCATAATAAATAATATTTGAAAAATATATTACTTTACTGTTTTGTTTTAAGTTTATCCTATATAAACAAATTCCATTATCATTTTCTCCTAATTGTACTACCTCTTCTGGATTCAAACTACATTTTTGTAAGCCTTTAAAGGTTTCTTTTTTATCTGATACAAAATATACTGGTATTCCAACTGTGTTTTTTATTTTATTAAAACTATTATTTAATACATCTAATATTGTGTTAAGCATATTTTTATATTCTTGTAATGTAGTATTTTGAGTAATATTCAATATTTTTAGTTTGTCTTTTTTAGTTTCTCTATGTTTTTTATTTCCTAACATATTTGTTTCTATACTAGAATCATATGTTCCTCCAAATATATCAATTTTCTCTGTATCAAATAATATTCTCCTATTTTTAGCTTCTTGTTTTAAGTCTTCTAAACTCTTTTTTACTATTTCTTCATTGTCTAAATTATTTAATACTTTTGTTATATCTGTTGTTACAATATATACCATATCTTGTTCTTCTTTTGTTAAGCACTCTTTTTGCATTTTATCTACTATATTTCCAATTTCTTCTCTATCTTCTTCATAATTATATATTTTTTCTAATTTGTTTTTATCTTTATCTTCTAAAACTACTCCTTGGCTTAACATACGATTTTCATCTCTATTTGCAAATTTCCAAAACTCAAAAATACTTTTTTCATGTTTATCAATTTCTGCTATATATAAATTTGCATTTCTAATTTTTGAGTCTAAATTTTGTACCTTATTTATTAATGCTTCATAATCCATTTTTGCATTTTTTACTTCTTCTATTAGTATATCTAATTCTTTATATATTTTAACAATATCTTCTACTGTATAAAATTCATTATTGTTTATTTGTTCATCTATCTTCTCTTCTATTGTAATATTTTCTTCCTCTTTACTCTCTTGTACAATTTCTATTTCATCTTTTAAGTCTATATCTTTCTTTTTCTTAGCTCTAAAGAAATATTTTATTTTTCCAAAAAATGTTTTTTTACATTCTAAATATGTTGCAATTTGTTTTTCTTTTTGTATATACTCCACTTCTTTTTTATTCGAATCTAATTTTAATTTTTCTACATCTTTTTCTAATTCTAATTTTTCCTTTGATAAATTTATAATATCATTTTGTGCTTTTTTATAACTTTTAGTAAACATTGTAAACATATTTTCATATACTATTTTTTCATTGTTATACCAAAATTCTAATTCCCCATTCATATCTATTTTAGGTATAAATTTATAATGATGTGGAAGTTCAGTAGACAACATAAATAATGCTTTTAGAAACTTATAAAATTTAAGAGCATTCTCTTTGTTTTCTAACTTATTTTTATATATACTTTTTATATTCTCATAACAAAATATCTCTCCCACAATTTGTAAAGATAAATTTTCAGATTTATCTTTTACTTCATATATATTGGGAAAATTATTTGTAAAAAACCATAAATACTTCTCTATTTCTAACACTTCTGATGTTTTAATATATTCATTTGAATAGTTTTCATAAGAAATAGGAACAAATATCATCTGTTCTTGCTTATTTTTATAACATTCAATTTGTTTTTTCAATAAATAAAAGAAACTTGCATATTCTAAATCTTCTGTTGGAACAATCATAAAGTATACATCATCTATATCACAATAGTATATCTGCCATAAATAATTTTCTTCAAACTTTACTTTAAATGGTATTTTTTCATTTAATTTTTCTTGTTCTTCAATAATTTTTTCTATTTCACTTATTTCTACAGTTTCAAGCATTTTCAAAAACATATTATGTTTTAAAAAGTCTTCTTCTTTTTCTGGAATTAAATAATCTTTTATATTACTTGCATTTGTATATTTCTCTTTAATTGTATTTAATCTATTCATTGGTGTTAATAAAATTTGTATTTTTGAAACTGGAATATATTTATATACTCTATATCCATTATCCTCATGTGCTTTTAAAGGTCTATAGTCTATATTTTTGTTATTTGTAAAAATTTCAGGAATATTTTCTAAATCTAAACCTATATATTCTAATTTTTCTTTTATATTTTCATTTGTAAAATTCTGCATTATATCCTCCAATATTATTTTTTCTCAGTATATCACAAAAAAAATAATACCACAATACATTTGTTAAACTTCTCAATCTTCTTTGAATTTTGATTATTAAAGGAGCCTTCTTTCTAGTGAAAGCTCCTACTTTTTTCTAAAAACCATTATCCAGTAACATCCTCTTTTATAATATTTTTACTTCTAAAATAAGTAGCTAAGAAATATGCCCCATATATTACTCCCATTACAATTACTGTAGAAATTATTGATGGTAGTAAATCTTCTTTACTTGCAAGTCCACTCATTACATTTATTACAAATTGTATTCCAAATATAGAGTGAATAACAGCAAGTATAAGTGGTACTATAAAAAATATTCCAATTTGCCTAAATAATGATCTGTTTATTATCTTTTCGTCACATCCTATCTTTCTTAATATTGTATATCTTTGTTTATTATCTGAACTTTCTGTTAATTGCTTTAGAGCAAGTATTGCTGAACTTGCAATTAAGAATATTATTCCCAAATAAATAGCTATAAATGTTACTATAGTAGCTAATCCTATACTTGATTCCATAAGACTAATTTTAGTCATCCCATCTAATTTTAAACCTTTATTATATAATTTTTGTATAAATCCTTCTTCAGTATTCGAAAATAGTTGTTCTATTTTTTCTTTTTCTGCTTCTGTTTCTGCATTATAGTTTGCTATAAACAATTGTTGTTGTTTATCTTCACTTTGTAAATTACAACTATCTGGTACAAGAATTATTCCTGAATTTGTATGGCTTGTAGACATTAAAACAAATCCATTTTTACATTCTTTATATTTACTTTTATACTCTTTCCCTGCTATTTTTAATATATTTGTTCCATTTTGCAATGCTTTATTTCTTAATTCTAACATATTATCAAAATCGCATAATATAATGTATTCATTCTCATTTAGTTCATATTGAGATATTCCATAAATCTTTGCTATTTTATTATAATCTGATACCTTTACAATTGTTTCAGGCATATCATATGTAAGCATAGAATATAAAGACCTTACTTCTTCTATTTTGTCTCCGAAAAATCTCTCTAATGTTAAAGTCTTATCATGATATATCGATATTTCTATAACATCTTTTAGTTTATTCATATCAAAGCCATTATTTAATAAAGTTTCTTTAATTGTAATTTTGGAATCTTCTCTTTGTTCTTTTGTATAATTAGTCACTTTTCCATATATATTTTTTGAACTTTCAGGCAAATTTGCTGTTTTATATAAATTCACATCAACAGGTGTCATTTCTTTTAATTCTCTTCCCATTGTATTTCTTAGTGCTAAACTTGAAGATAAAACAGTTATTGTCATAAATAGCATCAAACAAATAACACTCATACTTACAACCATTGTATTTATCTTGTTATTTATTTGTCTTAATACAAACATATTTGTATCTTTTAAGTATATTTTTTTGTTCTTTTTAACAAGTTCTAAAATAAAACCAGATAAAGACCAAAATATTGCTATAGTTCCTACTATTCCCATTACAATCGGTATTAATAACTTCTCTGCTCTATTTAGTGAATTTATATCACCTGTTACTTTCCAATACGCATACCCTAAAATGCTTGCACCAAAAGTGAATACTAATATAGAAAGAACTGGATTCTTAATTTTTACTTTTTCATTTTTCTTAGATGCATTTATTAAATTTATTAATTTATACCTTGAAACTGTTAATGTATTAAAAAACATTACTGCAACATACATTACTGCAAAATATATACAAGTTTTTATACATGCACTTTGTGAAAATACAAACTTAAATTCACTCATATCTGCTTCAAACATTTTTGCTACTAGAACAGACATAAACTGTGAAGCAAATATACCGTAATCCTAACCCTATCGCAAGTGAAATTATCCCTACAAATATTGTTTCCATTAATATTATTTTTGAAATTTGTCTTCTTCCCATACCCAAAGTCATATAAATTCCAAATTCTTTTTTTCGCCTGTTTATTAAAAAATTATTCGCATATACAATTAATAATCCTAATACAATTGCAACAAATACTGATATAAAACCAAGCATTTCTATCATTAGCTTAATTATTTGCCTTTGAGACTGTGATACTTCTAGCATAGCTTGTTGGCTATCAAGTGAGTTAAACATATAAAAAATTGCAACACCTAAAACAAGTGTTAAAAAATATACTGCATAATCTTTTATGCTTTTTTTCATATTATTAAAAGATAACTTAAATAACATCATTTAGGTCACCTCCAAGAAGTGTTTGCACCTCAATTATCTTTTCAAAAAACTGCTTTCTTGTATCATTTCCCTTGTTCAATTCATTAAAAATTTTTCCATCTTTAATAAATAAAATTCTACTTGCATATGAAGCTGTAAATGCATCATGTGTTACCATTAAAATTGTAGCACTTAACTTTTTATTTAAATATTCAAAATTTTCAAGTAATTGTCTTGCAGATTTTGAATCTAGTGCTCCTGTTGGTTCATCTGCAAGTATTAGTTTTGGATTTGTAATAATAGCTCTTGCAGAAGCTATTCTTTGTTTTTGACCTCCTGATACTTGATATGGATACTTTTTTAGTATTTCTTTAATTCCTAATTTTTCCGAAATTTCATTTACTCTTTTATCAATTTCTTTTGGAGAAACTTTTCCGAATAGTTAATGCTAATGCTATATTTTCATAAGCTGTTAATGTATCTAATAAATTGAAATCTTGAAAAATAAAACCAAGTTCCTCTCTTCTAAATTTATTTAATTTATTTCCTTTTAACCTTGTAACATCTTCTCCATTAATTATAATATGTCCAGATGTTACTGTATCAATTGTTGATATTGTATTTAAAAGTGTAGTTTTACCCGAACCACTTGCTCCCATAATACCAACAAATTCCCCTTTTTCTACTGTAAAACTAATGTTATCAATAGCCTTTGTCAAATTAGATTTGTTTCCATAGTATTTTTCAATATTTTTTACCTCTAAAATTTTTTCCATAAAAATTTCCGCCCTTTCTTAGTATAGTTTAAAGAGTTACATATAAATTTTATCTTATCTTGTTTCCTTATTTTAAATACCTATATGTTATACTCTTAAAACTATTATAACTATATCTTTAAACAACTGCCATTGATTTACATTACAATAACCTTACACTTTTGTAATATTTCTATTTTTAGTTTTGAATTTTCAATATATTGATAATTTTAAGCTTTTAACTAATCTATAAATTCTTTTACATATCTATTTTGATATTAATCTAACTCATTGTATAGCAAAGTTAATAAATGCTTATTTAGAGGTTATGCAACATCCTAGTGTTACACCAATTATTCTGTACAAATGTTTTATTACATTTGTACAAAACTATTTTTAGGAAACACTATTCTTATCTCAGTTTCTTTATTTTGTATTGAATTTAATTCTATTCCTATTCCTAATTTATTACACAATTTTTTACATAAATATAATCCAATTCCTGTAGATTTTTTCCCTAATTGCCTTCCATTTGTTCCTGTAAATCCTTTTTCAAATACTCTTGTAATTTCTCCTTTTGGAATTCCTATTCCATTATCTTTTATATATAATATTACATTTTCTTGTTTTTGCTTTGCATATATTTCTATTTCTAAATTCTTTTCTCTAGCTTTATATTTTACACTATTTTGTATAATTTGATTTAATATAAATACAGCCCATTTAGCATCTGTGTTTATTTCTAAATTTACATCATGAATATTTATTATTATATTTTCACCTATTAAGATATTTTTGTTTTTCCTTACACTTTCATTTACTATATCTTTTAGTTTACTTTTTCTTATATAATAATCTTTTTCAACTGTATTACTTCTTGCATAAAACAATGCTTGTTCAATATAGTTTTCTATCTTTTGTAGTTCTTCATTAATACTTTTTGTAACTGTGTTTTTATTATTTTCTATTATTAATTCGCTTGTTGCAATTGGTATCTTTATTTCATGAATCCATAATTCTATATATTCTTTATATTCTTCTCCGCATGTGTTTATATTTGTTTACATTTTCTATCATTGATTTATCTATTTGTTCTAGTGTTTGTTTTAAAATTTTCCCCTCTATAAATTCTGGAGTTTTCACAATTTCTGTAATTAAATACTTTTCTTCTAGCTCATCTAATGTATTAATGTAATTTGAATAAAAATTCTTTTTTTTGTAATATTCAAAAACTATTCCCATAAAATATACAATCAATATTATAGTTGGAATATATATTTTTACAAATTTTCCAAAACTATATGGAATTAAAAAAATTTCTATGCTTACAATCCCAAATATTAATAAAATAAGCATAAGTACTTTGTCTTTCAAAAATTCTTTAAATTTCATTTTTTCTCTCCTATTATTACGAAATCTATATAAATATTTCTAAGCATACTAATTAAACTTTGTTTTACATGCTTAAAGAGTCTTTTTTGTAGTTCGAATAGCATATTAAAATACTTTACTTATTCCTCACTTTTCAGTATGTAACCCTGTCCTCTTTTTGTTTCTAGTAAATGCTTTAAATTCAATTCTTCTAATTTATTTCTTAATCTTGTTATATTCACAGTTAATGTATTATCATCAATAAAACTTTCATCATCCCATAAATATTCCATAATTTCCTCTCTTGATACAATTTTATCTCTATTTTTTACTAAATACTTTAAAATTCTATATTCATTTTTAGTTAATTCAATAGATATACCATTCTTTTCTATTGTACTTTTTGATGTATTTAACCAAAAATCTTTTGCATCTATTTTTCCATATGTTTCTATGCTATAACTACTTCTTCTTAATAATACTCCAATTTTTGCAAGAAGAATTTGTATATTAAATGGCTTTGTTATGTAGTGGTCTGCCCCATAGCTTGTACAAAGTAACTCATCTAATTCACTATCTCTACTTGTTATCATAATAATAGGCATATTTGACTGTTTTCTAATCTCTTTACAAATATACTCTCCATCAAAATTTGGTAAATTTATATCTAATAACAATAAATTTGGATTTTTATATAAAATATCTTGCAAAGTATTATCAAATTTTTCTATACTTTCAGCTATATAGCCATTCTTGTTTAAAAATATTTCTAACTCATTTCTTAATTTTTCATCATCTTCTACGATTAATATTTTTTGCATAATAATGATCTCCTTTCTTAATTTAAATACATTATAACACAATATGTCAAAAATAATCTTACATTTTTATGTAAGATTTCTACAAGGATAAATAATGTATTGGCTTTTTTTATATGTTTTTAATAACTAAAACTAATAAATGTTTAATAAAATTAAATTAATTGATTTTTCTTATGTACTGATGTGTCATATGACACATCGATAAATTAAGATTAACAACATTTCTTACAACATACAAGCATTATAATTCTTATTAAAATTAATACTACTAAAAGTACTGCTATTGCAACAATTGCACCTATTCCTAGTAATGCAAGTATTCCTGTTAGAGCTCCTACTATTACTCCTATTACAAATGAGAATAAAACTAATAATATAGTTAATATTAAATCTACACAACATTTTTTATTTCTACAACAAACATCTTGTTCAAACATAATAGTCACCTCCTTATAACACTAAACATGTGTTATAATACATTATATTCTTGTACAAAAAATAACGTTACAATTTTGTTTAAACTATGTATTTTACAATTTACTTCAACAATATTTATATAAATAAAAACATTAACTATTTTTTTAGTTTTGTTCCAATTTGCTTTTCTTCTCTTTATATAGATTAAAACATTAACAAATTTTTTAGTTTTATTCTAATTTACTTTTCTTCTCTTATATTAAGCATG
>CATKFT010000197.1 GCA_949747745.1 uncultured Clostridia bacterium | reverse complement strand
CAGGCTTTATTAAAGGAATAGCAAGATTTCAGAGATATGACTATATTTATGTGGTTCTATTTTTAATCCTACCTCTATTTGCACAAAACTTTGATTTTGTGCAATGTTATATTTTTATTTAAACCTACCTAAAAATCATTTTATTATTTTTAACAAAATAAAAATACATTACTTGTCTTAATAAATCTGCTACAGTTTTATGCGAAAACTTTATTTCATTTCCACCCTCTAATAAATTTCGTACTTTTTCGCGATAACGTCTCGTAAGAAAACTTAAATCTAAACCACTCTCTACTGCATAAACAATTGCAAACAAAGTTTTATCTTCATAATCTTTTAAACTATATATATACTTATTTGTATAAAGCTTAGGAAAAATCTCCTCTGGAACATCAAAAAACTTTATATTATTTATAGGAAAATCGTCATATTCTTTAGTAATCTCTATACGTGTTAAATCTCCTTTTATAACTAAATCACTTTCTTTTTTCTTATTATATATTTTTATACGTCCGTCACCTTTACCAAAATAAATTGTTCTATCATCCCAACCATTACTAAAAACTTTACAACTTCGTTTCCTTCCCTTATCATAAACAATATCTAATATATTAACTGGTACGTCACATGCTATATCCATCGACTTAATCATCCAACCTCCAGACAAGTTAAGCAAATACATTAATACAGAATTGTCTTTTAATTTGTTAGGGTTAAATTCAATTGTAAAATTATACATATCGTTACACTCTTCCCTCTTTTCTGTATTGTGTAGAAAACCAAACCAAAAGCTTTTCCCCTCTTCTATTTCTACATCATAATTATAAAAGAATTTATCTATTCTTGCAGATGTATACTTTTCTTTAAGATACTGCTTATATGCTGTATCAAACCTAAATTCTATTTCAGTAAACGTACTATAACTTATATATGTTTTTAATCGTAACATATCTATTGAATATGTTACATTAAATAATTCACTACTTTTTAAATACATGTTATAAATCATCCCCCATTTTTACATTTATTTCCAATTTATAACAGCAATTTCTTGGTTTACATATAATCGACCTCTACCTTTTAGTCAATTAACGTCTGTTTCTATTGCTACTCTAATGATAGAGAAATTTTTTTGCTCAAAAATGATGTAATATATTACACTTAATCCGGCTTGTTAGACACAGGCCGGTCTAAAAAACCACTTTATGTAAAACATTTGATACTGTTTTGACTTTTTGTAACTGCTTTATATGAATTTTTTATTCAAATGTTTTATTATTAAAAATTGTACATAATTTAAACAATATAAATAAGAATATCGATTTTTATCATCAAATCTATAATTAATATATAAGTACTCTTGAAAACGTCTTGCAATGAATTCTATCGAAAAACCTTTTTCATACATTTCTATAACATCAATACTATCCATAATAAACCTCCTAAATAAATATTTACGCTCAAGCGCCGCTCGGGCTGGTTTATAGGGGGGCTATCCCCCCTCCTACGACCACTACGCATAGAAAATGTAAGTTTTCAACTAACATTTTCTAATGCTCGCTAGTCGTACCCCCCCGCATATCAGAGCCTGGCGATGTTTGTAAAATCTTTTAAAAGGATAGATATTATATCCTCCTAAAATTAATTTGAACTAATAGGTAGCTTGTGATATATCCACATTGTTACTTTATACAATTTTGAAAAGACATAAATAGCAATAGCACTTGTAGCAACTATTTTCATAGTAATTGGTCTCACAAAAAATCCTAAAAATCCTAAATTATTAAATACTAAATCTAAATAACTATCTATACTTGTTATTATTTGTTCTGGAACTTGAGGAAGATTAATCCAAGCAAACAAAACTTTAAAAACAGCAGAAATAAGACTAATAAGTGCTTCTACTATCATTAATTAGCACCCCCATGTTCATTTTTATATTTTTGTTTATTATTTTGATAACGTTCATAATTTCTATAACTTCTATCATCTGATGTCATATTTCCTATTATTTCATCTGAAAAACGTCCTCCAAATATTTCAGAAAAAGTATTTTTAGCAAAATTAACTAGCATAAGACTAAATATAACATCTATTACAACAAGATAGATATTATAAACAGTATTAAACGTATCATTTTCAGTAATAGCTTTAAAATCAAATGTAAAAGACTTTATTAATGTAGTATCCATAATTTTTAGATCTGGAACATTAATAACACAGCTATCACTAACACTAGTACATGAATCAACAAACCTTGTTAAAAAATCTATTACCAAGTCAATGGGATAATACAAAAGACCAAACCTATCACTAAAATAATCGTTCATATCAGAAAGCCAATCATTAAAAAAATTATCACTAGGAATAAACAAGCTTTTTAGTGCATTAATAAGCAATTCAATTAATTTATATACAAAAAAATTCTCTGAAAAAGGGTTAATATAATTTAACATTTCCCCTATTCGTTCAAAAATGTTTTTATTTGTTTTATTATTCTCTTCAATAGCATTAGTCTGTTCTTTTATAGCCTCTTGGGTTTTATTATTACTCTCTATCAATTTATTACTAAAATCATTAAAAATTATATTAATATCATTTTTCAATTTTTCTGTTTCAGTAAGAGAACCAATAACAACATTACGAGTTACATTTTGAGATACTCCAAAATCATCAACATAATTTAAACAATATTGATATGTCTTATTCTCTTCAAAAACAATCTTCATATCAGAATATGGAATTTGATAATTAAATTCTGTTACAACATTATCATTATCTAACAAACTTTTATAATATAAACTAGTCCAATTTAATTCTGTAGAAAATAATTCAACAGGACTATATAAAAATACATCATCATCAAAATACTCTTTATCTAACCTACTAACGCTAAATTTTATAGTATCATCATATTGAGAAATACTACCTGCATCCACAATTACTACTTCTGTACTTCTATTCAATAAATCTTCATCACTATTTTTTATAGTAGGATCTACAAAAGGTGCAACAATAGAAGTAGGTTCCATATAAAGAGTTTTATCTAAATCACCATACCTCCAATAAATACCTTTATTATTATATTTAATTTCACAATTATCAATACTATAAAGACTATTACCATAAAAACCAACATGACTAAATTTACAAGTATCAACGTTATAAACATATAAATTATTTCTAACATAATAAGACCAATTACTACTACAAAACATAAACTTATGAGTTGAAGAATCAACACAACAATAAGACCAATCAACATCAGAAGGTTTCATAAAATAATAAGATGAACCAACCTTAAAAATAAAAAATGATTTATTATTAAAATAATTATATGCATCTGACATATCATATCCATCAACCCACAAAACATCTGAAGCTTTTACATTTGTTATAAAAAAACAAAATAAAACAAAAAGAGATACACCTAAAATAAACAAAAACTTTTCTTTTGTTTTATTTTTAATTTTTCTTATAAAACTAACTATCTTTTTGTATATTAATACTAAAAGAACATTTTCCATACTAACACCTACCTATGTATATAAAAAAACTAAATGTGTATTCTTAAAATATCATGTATAAAATGATAAAGTAATATTACAGTTAATAAAACTATAATTACATGACTTTGTAAATTACTATCATAACTAGTTACACCACTTTGTAATATATCTGGATTTATACAAAACATTGTTTCTGTATAATTACAAACTGAATTTGTGTATATAAACTCTGCTGTATTTATTCGAACAGTTCCAGAAAAATTACTATTTGATAAAACATCTCTTGAATGTATAGAGCTACTATTATTATCATTTCTACTAGAACTATCTACATATACAACAAGACCATTATTTACTTTAAATATTTCATCAGTAGATGCAACTATTTCTTCTTTTGATAAATAAATACATATATCATACTCATTATTACGCTCTGTTACTGTATGAGCTAAATAATACATATAACCTCTACATTTATATACATTTACTAAAGATTTTATATAATCAATTTCTACTTGACTAAACATATTATCCCTCCAAAAGTCGTAGTTCGGTCGCTGCCGCGACACGAACATACGACTAGTCATCATCTTTTTCTAGAGACTTCTCTAAAGTCTTTTTACGATATATTTTATTTGCAAAATATGCAGCAATATGAGCAACTGCACCTAATATTGTCATAATGATACCTAATATAAAAATAACTCTAATCATAACAAACCTCCTACAAATCTATTCTACGATTTAATATCATGTCTAAAGCAAAATTAACCATTTT
>CATKFT010000196.1 GCA_949747745.1 uncultured Clostridia bacterium | reverse complement strand
TTGACCTTGGTCATCATCCCATGTTCTTGTTTGAATTCTTCCAATAACTCCTACTTGTTGACCTTTTTTAAAGTATTTACTACAAAACTCTCCTGTTTTACTCCAAGCAACTATGTTTATAAAATCTGCTTGTCTTTCTTCTCCTTGTCTTACAAATCTTCTATTTACTGCAAGTGAAAAACTTGCAACTAATGTATTTGTATTTTGTGTATATCTAACTTCTGGATCTTTAGTTAATCTTCCCATTAATATTACTTTGTTCATATTTTTACCTCTTACCTTTCTAAGGTTTCCTATCAAATAGATTTACTACTTGTATTATTCGTTTTTTGTTTCATATTTCATATAAATACTTTTTAATTAGTTTTTAGATTAATCTTCTTTTCTTACTACGATGAATTTTATTATTTCATCAGTAATCCTGTAGTTTCTTTCTAGTTCTTGTATAAGAGTAGGTTTTGCTTCAAAGTTAAATAATACATAATATCCTTCTTTATTTTTCTTTACTTCATAAGCTAATTTTCTCTTTCCCATTTCTTCAACAGATTCTACTTTTCCATCAGTATTAATCAAGCTTGAGAATTTGTTAATAAGGTTTTTTATTCCTTCTTCTTCTACACTTGGATTAATAATGATAACACTTTCGTATTTATTCATTATATCACCTCCTTATGGATAATAACCCACACTTCCCTTAGTATGAGTAAGGAAAAAAGCAATGCTTTTTTTCTAAACATTGCTATTTTATCACACTTTTTTATTTTTGGCAAGTATTTTTCAGAACATTTTTTCTGTCCTAGTTTTACTAGATAATGTTTTTTGTACTAAACTTTCTAGAAAAGGCTAAATATAAATATTCAAAATGAGTTCGACCTTCTAGCCGTAAGGCGTCCAATTTTATTTTACATATTCATTTAGTGCTTTTACTTTATAATTTAACTCCCCTATTTGTTCTGTTGGAACATATCCAGGTTTTGCATTTATTACATCTGGAATTCTATTTACAATAGTTGCACATGTAAGTTCAACTGTTTGTGGTTTGCCTACTACTATAGTTGTATTTGGCTCTCCTTCAACTGTCCACTCATTTTTATCATAATCACTTGAAGAATATACTTTTCCTATGCATTCTGTTTCAAGTGTTATTCCTTCTTTTGTATTTGTTGTTACAACTGCACTCATTCCTGTTGCATCTCCAGCTTTTACTGTCATATTAAGAGTATCTGAATATAAATCTTCTGTATGTGTTTGTGGTACACATTTTTGTGTTTGTGATTCTACTGTTAATCCTAATTTTTCACATAACCATCCATTTACATTCCACATATATGATGGTAAGAACTCTCCTGAATTTATAAGTTTTTCTCTTTCTTCATTTGATATATTATCAGCTGAAGCCACTTGTTCTTCAAATTCTTTTATGCTTAAGCCTGCTCCATGTGCTTTTGCAAGTGCAATTCCATAGTCTTCTACATTATAGCTTGACGAACCTTTTATTTTCTTTATTGTTTGTGTTGAGCCTGCAATGCTTGTTACTAGTTGTCCCCAATAAATATCTTGGTATCCTGAACCTGTTATTGTACAATTCGTTTTTTTAGCAAGTTCGTCAATTTCTTTTGTTGCATCTGGGTATGAATTCATTGGAAAAAATGCCTCTTCACATGTCGTTATTGCATTTATTCCAAGTTTAGCACATAACATTAATGCATCTTTTACATCTTTAAATAAGCTCATTGTTTCAACTACACATATATCTGGTTTTACATTCTTTAACATTTCTTCTGCATTTTCTAAAGCTGTAACTGTTACACCTTTGTTTTCTCCTCCCATTATTTCTCCTATATCTTTTCCTATAACATCTTTATTAATATCAATTGCACCAACTACTTCTCCTCCTTTTTCTTCTACATAACGCATTGTATATACTGCCATTTTTCCAGTACCATATTGTACTACCCTTACTTTTCTATCCATATTTATCATCCTTTCTTTTTTATTATTTAGATTATATACTATATTAATAATTTTATTCAAGTGAATTTGTTAAGTCATTTTATCAAAAAATAATAGTTTTAGTTTATAATTACTTGAACAAGTAGTAATAATTATATAAAAAACAAGTCCAAACCTACTTAAAAAAGTAATGTTTTTTCTGTTATATGGTATAATGCATTACATTTTTTATTTAATGTTCAAACTATATAGAATAAATATTTTTTTATATGTTAAAAGGACGTCTTTTTATATTTATACTTTTAGTATCCTTATTAGTAACGTCCTATTACAACATATGTATTTTATTTCATTATTTGTTTTTAATTTTCCTTTTCTATTTTCTTTGTTATTATTTTTAATGCCTTTTGTCTTTCCACTGTAATCACATGTTCACATCCTAAACATTTAAGTTTAAAGTCTACTCCTACTCTTGTAATTTCCCATAATTTACTTCCACATGGATGTACTTTCTTTGTTCTTACAATATCTCCAACATTGTATTCCAATATAATTAATCTTCCCTTTCTATGTTACTTTTTACTTAGAATATTTTAATAAAATTTTTTAATTATCAATTGCTATTTGTAATCTTTTTATTACAGATTCTTTTCCTAATACTTTCATTATTTCATACATATCTGGTGTATTTGCTCTTCCTGTTAGACAAATTCTTATTATAGTACTTACATCTCCAACATGACCTTTAAAATTATCTGGATTCTGCTTATATTCTTTAGTTTCTCTTGCATATCCAAATTCTTCTGATAAATCTTTTATTTTATTAAACCAAGTTTCTTTATCATCATTTATATTAAAATATTTTTCTATATAAGTATTAATAATTTTTTGTATTTCTTCTTTATTTGATATTTTTTGGAATTCATATTGTGGTTTTTCTTTAAAGTATTCTTCATCATACATATATATAATATTTTCTTTTACATCTTCCCATTTACCAATATCTCTTCTTGGTTTTACATTTCCTCGTTCAATTCCTAAAACATTTAGCGAATACTCTTTATTTTTACTTAATAATTCTTCTAATTCTTTATCATATTTTTTAGCCCAATTTAATGCTTTTTCATATACTTCTTCTTTTGTATATTTTGAAATAACTCGTTTTGCAATATCACAAAGTTTTACTATATCAAATAATGCTCCACTTACACTCATTTTATTCAATTGCAAATCAAATTCCTCTATTTTAGAATCAGGATTTTGTCTTCTCCACTGTTCAAAATTAGAATTTGCAATATTTAACAAATATTCATTTACCGCTTCTTCTGGAATTCCGCATCTAGCATAATAGCTTACAGCCGCTTCTGGATCTTTTCTTTTACTTAATTTTCTTTTTATTCCATTTTCTTCTTTCATTATTGGTGCAATGTGTGCATATTTTGGTGCCTTAAATCCTAGCATTTGAAAAAGTTGTAAATGAAGTGGAACAGAAGACAACCACTCATCTCCACGTATAACATGAGTAGTTCCCATTAAATGGTCATCAACTGCATGTGCAAAATGATATGTTGGAAGCCCATCTGATTTAATAATAACTATATCTTGATCATTTTCTGGAAAATCTACATTTCCTTTTATAACATCATGATGTTTTATTTTCTTTTCTGGATTTCCGTGGAGATTTAAAACGTAATATATATTCTTCTCCATTTTTTATCTTTTCTATTTGCTCATTTACCGGAATATGTCTACATCTACTCCAAACTCCATAATACCCTGTTCTTTCTTTTGCCATTTCTTGTTTTTTTCTCATTTCTTCTAGTTCTTCTGATTTACAAAAACATGGATAAGCATACCCTTTTTCTATTAAATGCTTTGCATAAGCTTGATAAATCTCTTTTCTTAATGATTGTTTATATGGCCCATAGTTTCCGAATTTCATTTTCTTCATCTAGCATTCCTTCATCTGGTTCAATACAAAATTCTTTTAATGCTTTTGTTATTCCTACAACCCCATTTTCTACTTCACGTTTTTGGTCCGTATCTTCAATTCTTAGAAAAAACACTCCTCTTGTTTGGTTTGCCATTTTTTTTGCAATAACTGATTGGTATAATCCACCTATATGAACAAATCCTGTTGGACTCGGTGCAAACCTTGTAACAATTGCACCTTCAGGTAAATCTCTTTTTTTATATTTTTCTTCATAGTATGAAATATCTTTTATATTTGGAAATATTATATTTGATAAATCTTTATAATCCATATTTTTCCCTCTCTTCTAATTTACTAATATAAGTATTATAGCAAAATTTACTGATTTGTCAATACAGGCATGTATTTTAGCATGGTAATTTCATCAAATATTACCAAACTGTAATATTCCATGAAATAACCCTGATATTTTAGCAAGAGTAATTATTCTTGCTTTCTCTAGTTTTTAGTATATTGGTAACAATCAAGAAATACCAAGCCTTAAAAACTTGGTATTTCAATATTTCCTTACACTTCCATAATTATTGGTAA
>CATKFT010000195.1 GCA_949747745.1 uncultured Clostridia bacterium | reverse complement strand
GGAAGTTTTAAAAATCTCATCAAAATCAAATCCAAATTCAGTAGCAGGAGCAATTGCAGGTTTGGTAAAAGAAAATGAAAGAGCAGAAATGCAAGCAATTGGAGCAGGAGCACTAAATCAAGCTATAAAGGCAGTAGCAATTGCAAGAGGATTTGTAGCACCAACAGGAGTAGACCTAGTTTGTGTACCAGCATTTGCAGAGGTTCAAGTAGAAGGAGAAGATAGAACAGGAATTAAAATAGTAGTAGAATCTCGTGCATAGATTATATAAATTAGAGAGCAAGCAATTGCTCTTTTTTAATTATCAACTAAAAGTATTACCTAGTAAATATGGGGCTTGCTAGATAATGTTTTTTTGTACTAAACTTCCGAAAAAAGGCTAAATATTCAAAACGAGTTCGACCTGCTTTAATATTTATATTTAGCCTTTCTTCTAAATTATTATCCTATAACATAGTTTTGATAAACCTACAATAACATATGTATATTTTTTGAAAATATCCTTGAAAATTGGGTATATTTAATATATTATATTATTAAAGATTTTTTATGGAGGGAATAAGTTGAAATCTAATATTATAAAATATGTCTTTGCTATTATAGTAATTGTACTTGTTGCATATTCAGCATACATTATATATGGTAAAAATGATAATAAACAAAATACTACTGAAATAGTACAAGTAAGTGAAAACATTGAAATAATAGATAATATAAGAGTACCAGTAGTAAATTTTGATACAATAAATCCAATTCTTAGTAATAATTCACATATACAAAATATTTCAAAGCTTGTATATGAACCACTTTTAAGTGTTAATGAAAATTATAAAATAGAACTTATACTTGCAAAAGAATGGAGCAAAATTAATCCTACATCATATGTTATAAAACTAAAAGACGATATAAAATGGGAAGATGGAAATGAACTTACTGCAAAAGATGTTCAATATACAATAGATAGATTAAAAGATGCAAATGTAAAATCTATTTATACATACAATGTACAAGAAGTAATTGGAGTAGAAGTAATAGATGATAGTACTATAAGAATCAATCTTAGTAAAGAAGTACCATTTTTTGAATACAATTTAACATTTCCTATAATTTCACATAAATATTTTGAAAATGAAGATTTTGTAAATACATCTAAAAATATTAATCCAGTAGGAACAGGAAGATATAGAATAATAACTGAAGATGGGAATATTATTTTAAGGAGAAATATAAACTGGTGGAATAAGGAAGAAAGTGATGTAAAATTAAAAGAAATTCATATTATAAAATATAATAATATGGGAGAGGTATATAAAGCATTTAAATTAGGAAACCTAGATATAATACCAACACAAAACTTGGATATAGAAGATTATATTGGCACAATAGGTTATAATGTTAAAGAATATAAAGGAAGAGAATTAGATTATATTGCATTTAATTTTGAAAATGAAGAACTAGCAAATAAAGAAGTAAGACAAGCTATTTCTTATTCAATAGACAAGCAAAATATAGTATCTGCAATATATAAAGGAAAATATTATATTTCAAACTTTGTATTAGACTATGGAAACTATTTATATGAAGACGGAAAAATTGGGTATGAATATAATATAGATAAAGCAAAAAACATATTACAAGAAAATGGTTGGGAATATAAATATAAAACTTGGCAGAAAGTAAAAGAATATAGAACAATGAGACTTAAATTCAACTTAGTTGTAAATTCTAGTAATGAAAAAAGAGTAGAAGTAGCTCAAAATATAAAAAACAGCTTAGAAGAATTAGGAATAAAGATAAATATAATAAAAGCAAATGATGCTACTTATTGGAAATATATAGAAAATAAAAATTATGATATACTATTAACTGGCAAATATACATCAGTTAGCCCAGACTTATCGTCATATTTTGGCGAAAATAATTTAGCAAATTATAATAATGATATTGCAAAAGGTATAATAAATGAAGTAAATAACATAACTGATGAGAAGAAACTAAAAGAAAAATATAATGAGTTAGTTGAAATATATAAACAAGATATGCCATATATATTTTTATATTACAATAGAGGAAATCTTATATGTAGTTCAAAACTAATGGGAGACATAAAGCCAAATAAATATAATTTGTTCTATAATATAGAAACTTGGTATAGACAATAAAAAATTATGATTTACTAAAAAATAAAGAAAGAGGAAATAAAAATGGAAGAAATTAAAGAAAAAATTATTAGTATAATAAATAGTACTATAGAAAGTGATGCAATTGTTATATTTGGTAGTTATGCAAGAGGAACACAAACTAAGCAAAGTGATATAGACATTGGAGTAAATAAAAAAGGAGATAGAAATTAGAAATAGAAAAATTTAAAATTAGATATAGAATTTATAAAAAAATGTTGTAAATTCTTACAAAAATTGATATACTAAGATAGCAAAATATAGTATATCAATTTTTAAAATTAAAACTAAAAACCAATTAGGTTTTATAAATTTAAGGAGGAAGAAATTATGGAAAATGAAAATGTAGAAAATTTAAATGGGGAAGCATTAGTTGAGCTAGAAGAAAATAAGGGAATAAAAATAGCAGATGACGTAGTAGCAGTTATTGCAGGTGTTGCTGTATCTGAAGTACCAGGAGTTTTTGGTATGGCAGGGGGATTTGCCGGAGGAATTACAGAAGTTCTTAGTGGGAAGAAAAATTTATCTAAAGGAATTAAAGTTGAAGTTGGAGAAAAAGAAACAAAAATAGATGTTAATATTATAGTTGAATATGGTACAAGAATACCAGAAATTGCTTTTGAAATACAAAATAGAGTAAAAAAAGCAGTTGAAACTATGACAGGACTAAAAGTAGTAGAAACAAATGTACATGTTCAAGGTGTTAATACAGATAACCAAGGAACAGAAGAAGAAGCACAAGTTAAAGAATAAGCAATATAAAAATGTTAAAGTGCATACAAATGATTTTTAGAAAATTTAACCAAAAAGATTACAAAAAAGAGAAAACTACTAAAATTTAGTAGAAATAGTAAAATAAATATATAGAAATTTAAATATAGAATTAACAAATTGAAATAGTTAAGAATGCAGTAAAAATGTAAGAAATAAAATTAGAATAGAAAGGAGTACAATATTTTTATTATTGTACAATAGTAGTAATTATGAAATTATTAGATAAAATAGCTTTAGTATTATTTTCAAATATTGTTTTAATAATATCTGTTGTATTATGTATGGCAATATTTGGTTGGGTAAAACTAGATACTATAGCAGTATGTTTAAATGAACTATTTAAAGAAGAAATAATACAAAATATAACACTTGGAATATTAATAGCACTTATATTGCTTGCAATAAGAGGAATATTCTTCACAGATCCTAAACAAGAAAGTCAAATAGAAAATGGAATACTAATACAAAATGAAAATGGAAAATTATTTATATCAAAAGACACAATTCAAAATTTAGTAAGTGGAGTTGCAAAAGAAATAAAAGGTGCAAAAGATGTTTCTTCAAAAGTAAGATTATCAAAAGACAATTCTATTAATATTGATGTTGTACTATTTGTAGAACAAGATATTGTTATTAAAGAGTTAACTTCTATGCTACAAACAAAAATAAAAGAAACAGTTAAAAAGTCAATGGATATAGAAATAAAAGAAGTAAATATTACAATAAAAAATATAACACCTAAAATAGAAAAAGTAGAAGAAAAATAAAATATGAATTTAATTTGCATATATAAGCAAAAAAGATGATAGAGGTTAAGTTTTGAAAGAAATACTTTCATTATATGCATACCTTGCTAAGCCAAGCAAGAAAGGGATGAAATTTAAAATGGATGGGTTTAAGAAATTTATAAGTGAATATAAAGGAGCCATTATTGGAGGAATAGTTGCATTTATTATACTATGTACTCGTTTATATGAATTAATTATAGGACTTGTACTAATTATAATAGGTATATTTATTGGAAACTACGTGCAAAGAAACAAATATGATGTAAAAGAAAAATTAAAAGATTTTATAGACAGGATGTAGAAAGGGAGTTAGTATGAAAAGGTCCGAAGCAAGGGAACAGGCTTTTAAATTGTTATATAGTATACAAATACAACATGATAATAGTGAAGAACAGGTAGAATTATATTTAGAAAATGGTGATATAACAAATACAAAAATGCAAGAATATATATTAGATGCAATAAATGGAATTAAAGAACACGAAGAAGAAATTAATGAAAAAATTTCAAATAATTTGAAAAAAGATTGGTCATTAGAAAGAATTTCTAAAATAGATATAGCCCTTTTAAAGCTTGCTATTTATGAAATAATATACAAAGAATTACCATATAAAGTAGTTATAAATGAAGTAGTTGAACTTGCTAAAAAATATGGAGAAGACAAGTCAAAAAATTTTATAAATGGAATTCTTGCAAGCATTGTAAAGGAAAATGAAAGGAATACGTAATAAATGAATTATGAAGCAATATCTGTAAGTGATTTAAATAAATATATAAAGGATAAAGTAGCCAAAGATGAATATTTAAATAATGTTCTAGTAAAAGGGGAAATATCTAATTTTAAAAATCATTATACAGGACATTTATATTTCACTCTTAAAGATGATAATTCTTTAATAAAATGTATTATGTTTAAATCATATACAAGCAATTTAAAATTTACTCCAAAAGATGGCATGAAAGTAATGGTATTTGGAACTGTATCTGTTTTTGAAAGAGATGGAGTATACCAAATATATTGCAAAGCAATGCAAGAAGAGGGAATGGGAAGTTTATATAAAGCATATGAAGAGTTAAAACTAAAGTTAGAAAAAGAAGGCTTATTTGATGCAAAATATAAAAAGAAAATACCATTTATGCCAAAAGTAATAGGAGTATTAACTTCACAAACAGGTTCTGTAATAAAAGATATAATAAATGTTAGCACAAGAAGAAATCCTAATGTATATATACGTTTATTTCCTGTTCCAGTACAAGGAGAAGGGGCAGGATTAAAAATTGCAGAAGCAATAAAATATATGAATGATAAAAATTTAGCAGATGTTTTAATACTTGCAAGAGGGCGGGGGATCACTTGAAGACCTATGGCCATTTAATGAGGAAGTAGTAGCAAAAGCAATTTTTGAATCAAAGTTACCTATAATATCAGCAGTAGGGCATGAAACTGACTTTACAATAGCAGATTTTGTATCAGACCTTCGAGCACCAACCCCATCAGCTGCAGCAGAACTTGCAGTAACAGATGTAGAAGAATTAAAACTAAAACTTTTATCATATAATAATAGATTAAAACTTGCATTAAAAAAGAAAGTAGAAATAATGCGTATGAAATATGAAAAATGCATGACAAGAAGAGTATTTAAAGAACCATTACAACAAATTAATGAAAAATATATAAGAATAGATATGATAGTAAAAAATATACAACATAGTATAATAACAAAATATAAAGATAGAAAAAATGAAATGATAACACAAATAACAAAGTTAGATTCACTAAGTCCGTTAAAAACATTAACAAGAGGATATTGTATAGCACAAACAGAAGGCAAAATAATAAAATCAGTAAAAGATACAAAAAAAGACCAAGAAATAGAATTAAAATTTATTGATGGAAATAAAACAGCAAAAATTGTATAATACTTAAAGTTACATTAAATAAAGAATATTATTTTATTATTATATTGGACTAAGTTTACTATGAATTGCAAAAAAGTACTTTTATTTAAAGTAATGAATAGTATGTAATAATTTAAGATAAAGAAGTGTACAGAAAAATAGGCATAAAAATAGAAAAGTAAAGGAGCACAAAAATGGCACAAGAAACAAATTTTGAAGAAACAATAAAACAATTAGAGATAATTGCAAATGAATTAGAAAAAGGAGATTTAAATTTAGATGAATCTGTATCTAAATTTGAACAAGGGATGAAATTATCTAAAATATGCAGTGAAATTCTTGAGAATGCAGAAAAAAGAATAACAATACTTCTAAAAAAAGATGATGAAGTAACAGAAGAAAATTTTAGTGTAGAATAGCTAAAAGAATTTGAAAGGGGAAAATATGGATTACATCACACAGTTTAAGTACTTATATATACCATTTTTATTATGGTTTTTTATACAATTATTTAAGGTAATATGGGACTTAATTACAACAAAACAATTTAATTTTAAAAGAATAATGGGAGCAGGAGGAATGCCAAGTTCTCATTCAGCAGTTGTAACATCTATTGCAACTCTAATTGGAAAATATGAAGGAATAACAAGTCCATTATTTGCACTTTCAGTAGTGTTTGCATTTGTTGTAATGTATGATGCTGCAGGAATCCGTAGAGCAGCAGGAAAACAAGCAAGGTTATTAAATAAAATAGTAAACACACCAGGATTAACAAACTTACAAGTACAAGAAAAATTAGTAGAAGTATTAGGTCACACTCCAAAACAAGTAATAGTAGGAGCACTAATAGGTATAATAGCAGGACTAATTTTATAAAAAGGTTCCATTATTTAAGAAAAATATAACCAGAGGTTCTAAAATTACTTTAAATTGTACAGAAAAAGAAAATAGATATATACTAAAAAAGCGAATAGCAAAAAATAAAAAAGAAAGAGGAAAGAGAAAATGGGAGATATTGAAATAGCAAGAAATGTAAAACTAAAAAACATTACAGAAATTGCAAAATCTTTAAATATAGATGAAGAATATATTGAACAATATGGAAAATATAAAGCAAAAATTTCAGACAAAATATTTGAAAAAATAAATAACAATCCAAATGGAAAACTAATATTAGTAACAGCAGTGAACCCAACACCATTAGGAGAAGGAAAGACCACAATATCTATAGGGCTTGCAGATGGATTATCAAAAGTTGGAAAAAAAGCAATACTTGCATTAAGAGAGCCATCATTAGGTCCAGTATTTGGAGTAAAAGGAGGGGCCACAGGAGGTGGTTATGCTCAAGTTGCACCAATGGAAGATATAAATTTACACTTTACAGGAGATATTCATGCTATTACTTCTGCAAACAATTTACTTTCAGCAATGATAGACAATCATATTTATTTTGGAAACGAACTAGGATTTAAAAAAGTAGTTTGGAAAAGATGTGTAGATTTAAATGATAGACAACTAAGAAAAATAGAGTGTGGTTTATCGGGAGAAAAAGGAGTAGTTCCAAGAAATGATGGATTTGATATAACAGTTGCATCAGAGATAATGGCAGTTCTTTGCTTATCAAAAGACCTAAAAGATTTAAAGATTAAAATTGGAAATATAATAATTGGATATAATGAAAAAGAAGAGCCAATATATGTAAAAGATATAAAGGCAGAAGGAAGTTTAGCTGTGCTTTTAAAAGATGCAATAAATCCAAATTTAGTACAAACATTAGAAAATACACCAGCAATAGTACATGGTGGACCATTTGCTAATATAGCACATGGATGTAATAGTATAAGGGCAACAAAACTTGGATTAAAACTTGGAGAATATTGCATTACAGAAGCAGGATTTGGAGCAGACCTAGGAGCAGAAAAATTTTTAGATATAAAATGTAGAGAAAATGGATTAAAACCAGATGCAGTAGTATGTGTTGCAACAATGAGAGCTTTAAAATATCATGGAGGTGCTTCAAAAGAAGAAGTTAATGAAGAAAATATGGAAGCTCTAGAAAAGGGAATGCATAACCTTTTAAGACATATAGATAATATCAAAAACAAATTTGGACTAAATGTAATTGTTGCAATAAATAGATTTTTAACAGATACCGAAAAAGAAATAGAATTTATGCAAAACAAACTTAAAGAGCAGGGAATAAATATGAGCTTAGTAGAAGCATGGGCTAAAGGAGGAGAAGGAGCAAAGGATTTAGCTGAAAAAGTTGTAAAACTTTGCGAAAATGAAACTAAACTTACATTTACATATGATTTAAATGAAGAAGTAGAAGAAAAAATAAGAAAAGTAGCAAGAAAAATTTATGGAGCAGATGATGTAGAGTTTTCAGAAGAAGCAAAGGAGAGTATAACACAAATTAAAAAGCTTGGATATGGAAATTTACCAATATGTATTGCAAAAACGCAATATTCTTTCTCAGATGATCCAAAAAATTTAGAATGTACAGAAAGCTTTAATATACATGCAAGAGAAATAATATTAAAAGCAGGAGCAGGATTTATTGTAGTAATTACAGGAAAAATAATGACAATGCCAGGACTTCCAAAAGTACCAGCAGCGGAAAATATAGATATAGATGAAGATGGAAATATAGTAGGAATATTTTAAGTTGACATAACTGTGAGAATGCTATATAATTACCATAAGTTCTGAGATTAGAATTGTATATGGAGATCTGTTGTAACTATAACTTATATTAGACAGGCAGAAAGGATTATATAGCTATGAATAATTATTGGAATACTACTTCGAATTGCTACATTAAAGAGTGCAGATTTTGCGGAAGGAGTGTAATTCCGACAACTGTGAGCATTCATGAGTTCTTTGACCTGAATTAGTATGTAGAACAATGGAATTGTCCTAGGTGCGGAGCTGGAAATCAAAATACAAAGTTCATTGTGCGAAAATGATGCAAATGATCTCCAAAAGATAGGTACCCTTGTGGTACCTGTCTTTTTGCTTTCTTGGTATAAATCTAGAAAAACTGGAAATAATAGTCATAACCGATAATTTTTAGAAGGGAATGATTATTTTAATGAAAAAGACATTGATAAGTATAATAGGAATAGTGTTAATAATATTTGGGTACATTTTCTATATAAATGTAGCAAATGCAAGTGTAGAAACATTATCAAAGTTTGGTTCATCAGGAGATGAAGTAAAACAAATACAGCAAAGATTAAAAGATTGGGGATATTATAAAGGAAATGTAGACCGGAGTGTATGGAAGTAAAACACAATCAGCTGTGAAAGCATTTCAAAAAGCAAATGGGTTAAAAGCAGATGGGGTTGCAGGGGAGAAAACACTAGCTGCAATTCGGAATAAATTCAGGTGGCTCAAAAACGAATCAAACATCAAGCAATTCATCAGACTTGAATTTGCTTAGTCGTTTAGTTTATGGAGAAGCAAGAGGGGAAGATTATATAGGACAAGTTGCTGTTGCAGCAGTAGTACTTAATAGAGTATCAAGTTCAAGTTTTCCAAACACTGTTGCAGGAGTCATATATCAAAGAGGTGCATTTGATGTAGTTAGTGATGGACAAATAAATTTATCTCCAAATAAAACAGCAATAAGTGCTGCACAAGATGCTTTAAACGGATGGGATCCATCAAATCGGAGCTTTATATTATTTTAACCCAAACACAGCAACAAGTAAATGGATATGGTCTAGGAAAATAACTTTAAGACTAGGAAAGCATGTATTTTGTGTCTAATTATCAAAGCTTAAAAGATAAGATAAAATCTTTCTTTTAAGCTTTTTGTTTTGCTATAAAGAGCTTAAACTTACTATACTTTTTCAAACATTTCTATTGACATAAATCAAAAAAGTGGATATAATAATGAGGTTAAAAGATAATTATAGAGAGGATTGAAGACAGATTATGAGTATAAAAATTGAAAAGACAGAAAATGCAAATGAATTAAAACTTAGCTTTGAAGTAGAGGCTGTAAAATTTGATGAAGCAATAAAAAAAGTATATGAAAAAAGCGCTAAATATTTTAATATACCAGGCTTTAGAAAAGGTAAGGCTCCTATGGCTATTGTTGAGAAACACTATGGACCAGAGATATTTTATGAGGATGCTTTCAATGAAGTTGTTCCAGAAATATATGAAAAAGAATTAAAAGAAAATAATATAGAAGCAGTAAGTCATCCAGACTTAGATATTACACAAATAGGAAAAGGACAAGACTTAAAATTCACAGCAGTAGTACAAATAAAACCAGAAGTAAAACTTGGAAAATATAAAGGTATAGAAATTAAAAAGATAGAGTATAATGTATCTGATAAAGATGTAGAGCATGAATTAGGACATATGGTAGAAAGAAATGCAAGAATAGTTGCAGTAGAAGATAGACCAGTAGAAAACAAAGATATAACTGTAATAGATTTCGAAGGTTCT